>NZ_SMMB01000477.1 GCF_009711365.1 Xanthovirga aplysinae
AAATTACACATATCTAGTAAAAAAAATTAATAAAAGCATTAAATTAATAGTTATTAAAAATTTAATGTTTATTTGAAAATTTTAAATATTATGAAAAACAGCAACTGCATACTTTTTTTAGCCATATTTTGTACTTATTTATTTTATCCTATTTATGTAAACGGGCAAATAAGTAAAAGAGACGCACCAGCAAGTTTTAAAAAGAATATTCCCTCAGGGAAAATTCCCCAAATAATATTACCTCCCATAGACATGGGGGAAATAAAACGACAAGATGAAAAAGACAATGTTGAAGGCCTTCCTCCTCGATTTGGCTATCCCCATGAGGTAACCCTCAATCTTGAAAATAGCGGAGTGTGGCAGGAAATAGAAAATGGAAGGATTTGGAGATTAACCATAGTATGTCCCAATGCGAAGTCTGTCAATCTTTTATATGATAATTTTTGGATACCTGAAGGAGCAAGGTTTCATATTTACAATAAAGAAAAGACCCATACTATCGGAGGGTTCTCAAATAGAAATAATAAGGGCACAAAGGAAAGACCAGGCAAATTCGGAACTGGCTTGGTCTATGGATCAAAAGTTACCCTTGAATATTTTGAACCTAAAGATGTTTTAGGAGAAGGAATCATTTCTATTGCAAGAGTTATACATGGATATAGATTTATAAATATTTTAAACAACTTAGAACAACAAGAATCTTTTGGAGACTCAGGAAATTGTCAGGTAAATATAAATTGCTCAGAAGGCGATAATTGGCAAGAAGAAAAAAGAGGAGTAGCATTAATTCTAGTAAATGGAAACCGATATTGTACTGGAAGTCTAATCAATACTACTCGTGGGGATGGCACCCCATATTTCCTTACAGCTGACCACTGTTTAGGCGGTTGGGCTAATAGTGTAAAACATGATGCTATTGATGCTCCTGATTTAAGTCATTGGTCTTTTTATTGGGATTATGAAAGCCCAGATTGTAACAACGGCAGTGATTTCACCCCTCCTTCAACTATTGGGGCAACCGTTATAGCAAACAACTATGATTCAGACTTTGCCTTATTGGAATTAACCGAAAACCCTATAGACCTAGGGATTAACCCCTTCTTTAATGGTTGGGACAGATCAAGTAGTCCTGGCACCAATGGAGTTGGTATCCATCATCCTAGCGGAGATATCAAAAAGATCGCCACCCACCATATGCAACCTCTAGCTTCCTCAACACTTTCAGGCTCAAGACCTGATGATTATTTCTGGCAAATTCAATGGAGTGGCACTACAAATGGATTTTCTGTTACCGAAGGAGGTTCTTCTGGCTCTCCTCTTTTCAATAAAAATTCTCATATTATTGGACAACTCTTTGGAGGGAGCTCTATAAATTGTTCTGATCCCGCAAATGATCCAGGAGTTTATGGGAAAATCTATTCTTCTTGGAATGCCAATCCCAACGAATCTCGTAGAAGATTAAGTGATTGGCTTGATCCCGACAATACTGGAGTAACAACTTTAGATGGAATAGCTTCAGATGATCTAGGAGTATCAGTAGCTACACTTCCGTCTACAATTACAGGAGATTATAATGGAGATGGAAAAACAGACTTATTTGTAAGGGGTCTCAATAAGATTCGATCGATGTATCTGGCAAATTCTTCTGGAAATAGCTTTACTCGTGTTTTTATGGGTGATGAAGATGGAGTAGGAGGAACGGACAGTGAAGATTTCTTCACTCACCCTGATGCAAATGTATTTCCTGGTGATTATAATGGAGACGGACAAACTGACCTTTTTGTTAAGGGTTTTGGGACCTACAGAGCTTTGTATTTAGCTAATGCA
>NZ_SMMB01000666.1 GCF_009711365.1 Xanthovirga aplysinae
CAGATGAAAGTAAAATGTGGATGTGAAAAGGATTTACAGATCTGCCTTGAGGAGTTGATGAATGTTGAAGATGAAATAGTGCTTCTGGAGGAAATAATGGTACAGTACATTCCATGTGAGATTGAAATGGAAATAAGGTAAAAAGTTTTTTTCGCTTTTAGAGAAAGGTTTAATTTACCTCATTTTTTTGGTGGAGCTCTTTCATTTCATTAGGAAGTGTTTTCTATTGATGAAATGACCTTGAATACTTTTTCATTCTCTTATCTTTTTACATTCTGGCCTATTAATGAAAACAAACCTATGGTTTGACTGAAGGTAAGCTGCACCAATTACTTTAATTATCTTATCCGATAGAATGAATCTTTCTTTTTGTCTAAAGAATTGAAAGAAAATTAGGAATTGAGGCCCCGAATTGGTGTTGGTTGTTTTTCCTGTAATCTTTATAAAAGCAGTTATTAGTTTACTGGCATCTGCTGTGTGTTTATGCAATAAACTTACCGTATTTTCGTAATTATTCTGTCTTTTCAATTTTTCTTTCAGCCTTTATTCTCATTTGTTAAAGTATTTCAATTGTATTATATGAAAAAAAGGTTTTTCATATTTCTGATTTTTTTGGCCTATTCCAAACTTGGGTTTGGTCAGAGTGTACTTAAGGGACGGGTAAAAAACAGCAATGGCAAAGCTAAAGGGGTAAATGTTCGATTAATTGATGAGGATCAAAATGTTTTAATTTGTAAGACAGATTTTGACGGCAATTATCATTTCAATTTGAAAAAACCCGGTTCTTATCAATTGGAGGTGAGTGCACCAGGCCATAAATCTATGGTCATTCAAAGAGACATTGGGGGTGGGGAGGATAAGCAGGTTTTTTGGCAAGAAATTGATTTGATTCCGGAAGATAAAATGGTGTTGCGTATCCCTGATTTTTATTTTTTTCCTGAAGAAGCGAACCTTACTACCAATGGAAAATTAGAATTAAATAAATTGGGAGGAGTTTTAAAAGCTTTAAACCATGTAGCTATTGAAGTATATGCTGATCCGGATAAAAATAGGAATCAGAAGATTCTGGCACGTAAGAAAGCCGAAACGGTGAAAAAATATTTTATGGCTATTGGAGTGCAAAAAGAAAGAATTAAAGTAAAAGATAAAAGTTCTTGATTTATTTAATTCCCTCATGGCTTAATTATGAATTAAATAATGATTTTGAAATCTCCGATTAATCGATTTTAATTCATCCATATGTGTAATACATGCACCTGCCAATTATTTGCACCATCGCTTTAGGAATAAGTTTTATAAAAACCTCTGTTTTTCATTTACAGGATTTTTTTGTTTTTCAGAATTCTTCCTAATTTTTAATTCCTAATTACCGTTAGTTATGCCCTCTTTATTTTCTTTTTTTTAAGAGGTATTGATTTGTGATTGAATTATTTGCCTTAAGCTGAGGGAGTTTCACTTTCTTTTATCTGAGCTTTCCTCAATAACTCTTATGTCCAATGAGAGGGTTGAGAAAAGATTTCATCCACAACATATTCTGCTTTTATCTAAAATGGGGTAGAATTCTAGTTCTTATATTTTGATAGAAAATCACCAAGACATGAAGTAAAGTTCTTTGAAGCGGTTCGGGGAATTCTCATAAGGTAGCCTCTAATGTATCCAAGAAAATTTAGCTACAAAAGTGGATGGGGCGTTTGTAAGGGGACCCTAATAATGAAGATGGGCTTTCTGTAAGAAAGTTTTTTGGTATCATTCCAGAAAAGGTGTTAAAGAGATATTTGCTGATGATAATTTAATATTCAATTCTCTCTACACCTTACCTCTCAATTTTATCAACATTATTGGTAATATTCTAAAAATTGAAAATAAGCATAACACTATATACACCAGGTTTACCGGTGATTAAATCAAATGTAGTTCCTGCTGCAAGGCTGAATTGATTGGTAAAAGTATAGTAACCTCCCACATTTATATTGTGTTGATTTTTTTCTCCCTGAGGTAATAGGCCATACAATTCTGCATATGCTGCTACCCGTGGAGTTAATGCAACATCGAGAACCAGATTATACAGATAATTTGGGGCCCAACTGCTGCCATCCCAAATTCCACCTATATTATAGGTCAAACTCACCCTTTCGCTTAAAGTATTCCTAAAACTAAAGCGATAGAGGTAAGAAACTTTATCCGAATGAAATTCTCCTGTTCCTGTAGGAAGGTTTATCTGTGTGTAAGCTCCAATGGCGGGAATCCAGCCATCTTCATCTATTAATCGAATTTTTGTGCCTAATCCCAAAGAGCCTAAACCGAAGGCATCGGAATTTATTCCTTCAATATTTGAATGAGTATAAAGTAAAGGTTGATTGATCCGGATTTCAAAACGATCGGAGAGACCATATCTTAGGGATGGACTGATCGTGATACCAGACCCAAAATCCCCAGGGCTAAAGCCCATATAATTGAAAAAAAGGAATTTTCCTTTTGGGAGTAAACCTGGCGATTCAGCGTCGCTTTGTGCAAAAGCGATTGATTGCTGGAATAAAAAAAGTATAAAGGATAAAAGTGCTCTTTTAATCATCAAACAAAAAAATAGGTTTGTTAATCCTTGGTTTAAGGGGTGTATTCTAACCTCCTTTTATTTCCATTTATATTTTTTAGCAGATCTATATGTTGATATATTCGATGTTCTGTTTTTGTGTTAAGTTCACTTGGGTTCAATGAAATGGTGGTTTTTTAAAAATTTTAATTGAATAATAAATAAATATGTAGGTTAGAAAAGATCCGTGTTTTACGGATTTTCAGCTATTTTGACCGGCTAGTTAAGCTAGGCTTTATTTAAAGATACCTTACCTTTGGTCTTTAAGAGCTTGAATTTTAATTCAATACAATTGGTAAAAGTTAAGTAAGGTGAGTTAAGAACGAAATAAATTATCATTATTGTACTTTTCTAATTGATGGGCTGGGGTGTTTTGAAAGGAATTTCGAGGTTTTTATTCTTAAAAAGTTAATTTTTTAGCGTTAATCAATTGTTTTTGAGGGTATTTGAGATGTGGATGAATTATTTAGATTATGTATTATTAGAAGATTTCTAATGTGAGGGATGAGTTTT
>NZ_SMMB01000772.1 GCF_009711365.1 Xanthovirga aplysinae
CACACGCTCTATTTGTCCACTTAAGTCTTAGTTTTTAACAATAAGGTAGGGAAAACATTGCCCATCCTATTATTTCTAAAATCAAGAATTAAGAACATTTTTTAATAAATTCAAGAATCCTTTTTAAAATATATAAGTATGTCATTCTTAAAGAGATTTAAAAATCACTTTGGCAATAAACTCTTAATTATTGCAGGTTTGCTTATTTTTTCCTCCTTTTTGGTAACTGCCCAGTATGTAAATGCCAGTTCCCAACCAAAGCAAGTTCCCATACCAGAACCTTCTTCGGAGCAAGAATTTCCTGATGCTGATTTTTCCATGCAATTAAAAGATATGTCAGGTAAGCAGATTAGCCTTGAGGACCTAAAAGGTAAGGTTATATTTATGAATCTTTGGGCAAGTTGGTGCTCTCCTTGTATCAAAGAAATGCCCTCTATTCAAGCCCTATACGACAAAACGGATAGAGATAAGGTAGCCTTTGTAATGCTTTCACTTGATGAAAATGATGAAAAGGCAGAAAAATTTATCAAAAAGAGAGGATTTACTTTCCCCGTTTATCGACTTACTAAAAATGAACTTCCTGGATTATACCAAACTCAGGCCATTCCCACTACTTATGTAATTTCTCCAAAAGGAAAACTGCTTGTGCGCCATCAAGGTATGGCTGATTACAGCAGTCAGGATATGGTGGATTTTATTAATGAGGCATATCAGCAATAGATTTTCGTTTTTTTTTAATTTATCTAAGAAAAGCAAAGGAGTAAAAGTGTTTTTACTCCTTTGCTTTTCTTTTTTATTTGGGGAAAAGTACAAAAACTTTGATTACCTATATCATAGGACATTAAGGATACGGTACCCGCCGAAGAATGGACTATATTGTATTATTGCTCCCCACAAAAGACTATTACCAGACAGCCATTCGAACAAAAAGGCAATGAAGGAGATTTAGGGTTAACAACTTTGAAGTTCGCATTTTGTGGAAAACTAGTTCAGGAGTTTACTAGTATCCGAAATATGAAATTTTTATCAAAGCAAGCACTAAACATCTCCTGACATAAAAAAATAAAGATGTAAATTTTTAAAGACTGACCATTTTTCTGGTTTTAATTAAGCCATAAAATATAAAAGCCAACCCCAAAAGAATGTAAGGCAAGCTTAAAATCTGCCCCATGTCCAAAAACATATTTTCCTCAAAAGCTACTTGCCGCTCTTTAATAAATTCAATTATAAACCGAGCCACAAAAATCAACGTAAGGGAAAGACCAAAGAAAAACCCATTTTGTAACTTTTTCCTTTTAGAGCGATATAAAGTCAACAATAACAGGAAAATTAGAAAATAGGAGATCGCCTCATAAAGTTGGGCTGGGTGTCTTGGCAAGTTATCTACTCTTGTATATATAAAACCCCATGATTTAGTGGTGGGCATTCCAATAATTTCAGAGTTCATCAAATTAGCAAGCCTAATAAAAATTCCAGCTAAAGGGCCTACAATGGCAATTAAATCAATGGTTTGGATCAGAGACTGCTTCGTTTTGCGGGAATAAATGATCAAAGCTATTATCATCCCTAATGCGCCTCCATGACTTGCCAGCCCCTGGTACCCAGTAAACTTAAATCCCCCTTCCGGCAGGAATCTGATCGGAAGGATCATTTCCAAAGGATGAGCTAAGTAATATTCAGGTTCATAAAACAAACAATGTCCTAACCTGGCTCCCACAAGAATTCCAACCATTCCATAAGTGGAAAGTTTTTCCAAATTCTCCTGAGGAATCTTTTCCTCTTTGAAAAGCTTCCCTAAAATATAGATAGATATGATTAATCCACTTACAAAAAGAAGCCCATAGTACCGAATAGAAATTCCAAAAAGATTAATAATTTCAGGGTCAACACTCCAAGTTATATAGCTTAAAACCATACTATTAGCATTAATTTAGTGGCAGAACTCCTTCTTATGATACAAAAGGATTTGTCTGACAATAAATATCATCCAATTTTTTATTTTAAACTAGTTCTTACTTAATTTTCCAGGGTGGATTTTTTCGGTTTTCCCCCGCATGAAAAAGGATTAGTTGATTTCCGTCAGGGTCTTTCAATTTGGCCTCCCTCCACAACCAGCGCTGATCTTGTGGCAAATTATCAAACTTGATTCCTTTCTTAATCAGCTCCTCAACCACTTCATCCAATTTCTCTAACTCAAAATAAATGATAATTCCCTGCCCAGTAGGCAACTCATCCACCTGATGCAGCGAAAGGGTTGAATCCCCAACGGGAAACTCAAAGCGAGCATAGCGCGGATGCGTATGGACAATGAGCTTTAGACCCAGTTTTTCATAGAAAGGTATGGCTTTCTCTACGTCTAAAGACGGAACAGTAATTTGGTTAAGATCCATGATGGTAAATTTATTGGCAAAGAAAATTCTCTTAAAATAACCCGTGGCATTTTAAAGCTTATTTTAATTTTTTGTTTTTAAACGAAAATGGAGTTTTGGAAAACCGGCTAAGGCGCTTTTTTAGCTCGTATCCGGAATTTACAGGCGATAAAAGCAATCAAACATAGGTTTTCAAAAGCCATTTGCAGCCAAAAGAAATTTTTAAACAAGCTCTTAACTAACTACTTTACTCAAACCGACTACCACAGCCCCAAGTCTTGTTGCATCAAAAATACGTTGTTCGCTTGTTCCCAATTGACTCAAAGACGCTTCATGAGCATTCACACACATTTCACAACCATTAACAGCCGAAATTACAGTGCTGAGCAACTCAAAAAACTCTTTTCCCAAAACGGGGCGCATCATGATACCCATTTTTACCTTTACTGGTAAGTGCTCATAACTATCTTTTTTCATAAAATGCTTAAAGCGATACAACACATTATTGGTAGCCAATAATGATGCGCATGCATAAGCTTCAGAAATTTCGGCTTCTGAAGCCCCTTCCTCCAGAGCCAATTGTTGAAAAGCCCTTGTTAGAGCTTGATGTTTTTCATTGGCAGCTACCGCCAGAGCAATTAACAATCCTTCTTTACGGTTGATGGTTTCGGTTTGAATACTATTTTTTAGGTTTACTCTTAAGTCTTTAATGTATTTTGAATCATTTTCTGCCAAATAATCCAAAACCGGAAATGACTCAGACAATTGAAGGTCTTTTTGTAAATCTTCTTTTATTTCTATTACTACACTCATTGTTTTAAAATCTTTTATTTGCAAATAAGAGGAGGGAAAAGCCCCCCTCGAACTATTATTAGGGTTATAGCAGCTTATGCCTCAATTGTGGCTTCTCCGGCTTTCCAATTACAAGGACAAAGCTCATCCGTCTGCAAAGCATCTAATACTCTCAACACTTCATCTACATTTCGACCCACACTCAAGTCATTAACAGATACCCATCGAATTACTCCTTGTGGATCCACTATAAAAGTAGCCCGATAAGCCACCTTTTCCTCATTCTCAAGAATTCCCAGCTCAGCCGCCAGAGATTTAGAAGTATCGGCCAACATTGGGAATTTCAAACCCTTTAAATCCTCATGGTCTTTTCTCCAGGCCAGGTGTACAAACTCAGAATCAGTAGAAGCTCCCACCAATTGAACATCCCGGTCACGGAATTCTTCATATTGCCGATTAAACTCAGCAATTTCAGTAGGACACACGAAAGTAAAATCTTTAGGCCACCAAAACATCACCAACCATTGGTCCTGTTTTTTATGGTGCTCAGAACTAATCTCATTAAACTCTTTTCCTTTTTCTAAAGAAGTTACTGCAATCTTGTTGAAAGTTGGGAATTGATTTCCAATTGATATTACTCTATTATTCTCCATTTTTTT
>NZ_SMMB01000842.1 GCF_009711365.1 Xanthovirga aplysinae
AAAAAACAGGTTCTTGTTCGTTTAAGTTAAAACTAAGCAACTCAGATGATATATTTGTCAAAGAATTTCTTTCATTTAAAGTTTTATACCAACTCATATAATCTCCCAGGCCTGCAGAAGAGCGTTTTTTAAATTGGTAAAAAGGATTTTTTTCCAAAAAAATTAAAAGCAAATTATCTGGACTAGGAATCATATTTTCCCATCTGTTTGAAAGTTCTAGTTTGTGATCACTCAAGTTACCTGTTTTAGAATGAAAGGTGGAAGGCCAAGTTGAGATTCTTTTCCTGTTTTCAGGTGTATAGAAAGTCTTATTAAAATTTACAACAGAACAAAATACCCTTACAACGGAGATCATTGCCTTAAATAACTAATTAGTGAAACAGAAAATTATTTCTTTTTAAAGAAAGAACACCCTTACACTTCTCTACTTTTAAAACATCTTAGCTGGTTTTCCAATTCTACTTATAGACTTAACAAATAGAAAATGTGAGAAAGAAAAATTTCTTGATCGTAGGAGGAAGTTCAGGAATTGGCCTAGCCATCACTGAGAAACTGCAGAAAAAAGGAGAAAATGTTTTTGTGGCTTCCCGCAGAGGAGAATCTATCAAGAATTTAAGTGGTATAAAACATATATCGGTAGATGTGACAAATGATGAAGTTAAATTGGAGGGACTTCCTGAGCAATTAGATGGCTTAGCTTATTGTCCTGGAACCATCAATTTAAAGCCTTTTAGAAGTCTTAGGAATGAAGACTTTCAAAAAGATTTTGAAATAAATGTTTTGGGAGCAGTAAAAATCATCCATGAGATAGAAGGATCATTAAAAAAGAATCAAAGCAGTATTGTTCTCTTTAGTACCGTTGCTGTAGGTCAAGGAATGCCATTTCATGCCTCCGTAGCAACTTCTAAAGGAGCTATTGAAGGTCTATGCAGGTCTTTGGCAGCAGAATTTGCACCAAAAGTAAGGGTAAATTGCATTGCACCATCTCTTACAGAAACACCTTTGTCTTCCCACCTGCTTAATAGTAAAGAAAAGATTGAGCATGGAGCAAAAAGGCATCCAATGGAAAGAATTGGTACCAGTAATGATATAGCCGCTTTAGCTGTCTTTCTATTAGAAGGTGAAAGCAGTTGGATAACTGGACAAATTATTGGGGCTGACGGCGGATTATCCTCCTTACGTAAATAGTGAAAACTCTCCCTATATGATAAATATTTTTTGGTTCAGAAGAGACCTCCGATTAGATGACAATGCCGGACTTTTCCATGCGCTGTCTTCAAAGTTGCCCGTATTACCTCTATTTATTTTTGACACCCACATTCTGGATGACTTACCAAAGCCTTTTGATCCAAGAGTGGACTTTATTTATAAGCAGGTTTTAGAATTAAAGAACAAATTAGAAAAAAGAGGAAGTACAATTTGTTTAAAGTATGGGCAACCTGCGGATGTATTCCAAGAGCTTATAGAAGAATTTCCCATTCAAACGGTATTTACTAATCACGATTACGAACCTTACGCTAGAAAAAGAGATGAAGTAATTAAACAACTCCTGATTTCACATGAAATAGGCTTTTCCACCTTTAAGGATCAAGTTATTTTCGAAAAAGATGAAATTCTAAAAAAAGATGGAAAACCCTATACCATTTTTACCCCATATATGCGTCAATGGAAAGCTAAACTTTTACAAAATCCCGTTACCTCTTTTCACTCAGAAAAGAAATTAAACCATTTATTTTTGTGCCCTCCTCTTCCAATGCCCACTCTTTCAGATTTAGGATTTAAATACACCCACTACCCTTTCCCTCCCAAAAAATTTAATGAAGAATTAATCAAAAATTACCACCTTACACGTGACTTCCCAGGCATCCAGGGAACCAGTCGTCTCGGTGTACATCTTCGCTTTGGCACTATTTCCATTAGGAAACTCATAAATAAAGCAATAGCACTTAATGACACTTTTTTAAATGAACTAATTTGGAGAGAATTTTATATGGGAAATATTCTATGGCATTACCCTCAGGTTATTGACCAATCTTTTAAAGAAAAATTCGACCGTATTCCTTGGAGAAACAATGAAGAGGAATTTCAGGCCTGGTGCAAAGGAAAAACAGGTTACCCCATGGTAGATGCAGGAATGCGAGAATTAAATTTCACTGGATTCATGCATAATCGAGTAAGAATGCTAACAGCCAGTTTTTTAGTAAAACATTTGTTAATAGATTGGCGATGGGGAGAAAGCTACTTTGCGGAGAAACTACTAGATTTTGAGCTATCTTCCAATAATGGAGGTTGGCAATGGGCTGCTAGTAGTGGATGTGATGCGGTGCCCTATTTTAGAATTTTTAATCCCGAAAGCCAATGCAAGAAATGGGATCCCGATTTAAAATATGTACGAAAATGGGTGCCTGAATTTGATGATCCAAAAAAGTACATCAAACCCATCGTGGATTATTCTTTTGGAAGGAAAAGAGCCTTGGAAACTTATCAGCAAGCTGTAAACCAATGAATTTAAATATTAAACCTGGATCAAGACAAAAACTTTTATAGGGAGAGGTTAGAATTCTAATTTAATGTCTTTCTCAAATTAATATAAGAAACACCACTTTTTTTAAAAGGACTAGAACCTATTTTCATTCCAAAACGCTCATAAAGGAGAATAGAATTTTTTAAAGCAATACAGCAAACTGTCTTAAGTCCAAACCTTTAAGGCATCTTCCAACAGATAAACTAATAGTTTCCTTCCAAAGCCCTTTCTTTGATAAGATACTGTGGCAAACTTCCTGAACTGCCCATCATCACCTTTAACAAAATGGGAAATTACTGAAATAAAAGAGGCATTATAAAACAAACCATAATGGATTCCCTTTGCATCTTCTGGTAATTTTACAAATTTGATTGGCATATTCGGCTACAAAACCTCTTGGTGAAGTCCCTATATGGCTTCAGGCAAATATGTTCAATATGTACCATTTTATATAATCCTATTATTCAGGCAAAAAGACCAAAATTCCCAAAAATAATTATTCACTTTTTATTATTAATCACTTAGGTTCCAATCCCCTTTCTTTACCCATCTTGAGCATAAACTTAAAGGCTTCTTCATACTCATTTTTGATAAGTCCTTCTAGAACGGCCTCCTTCAATTCTTCCTTTATTTCCCCAACAATTTTACAAGGTTTAAGCTGGAATGTTTCCATAATAATCTCCCCGGTAATTACAGGCTGAAAATTTCGAATTTTATCTTTTTCCTCCAACTCCTTCATTTTGGCGTCCACTTTGTCGAAATTACCTAAATAGCGCTTCACCTTTTCATGATTTTTGGAAGTCACATCCGCTCGACATAAGATCATTAAAGCGTCTACATCATCACCCGCCTCAAATAATAGCCTCCTGATGGCTGAATCTGTAATAAAATCTTTCACCAGAGCAATTGGCCTCAAATGGAGACGCACCAATTTTTGAACATATTTCATTTTTTCGTTCAGTGGCAATTTCATTTTCCGGAATAGTTGAGGGACCATTCGGGCACCTTTATCCTCATGTCCATGAAAAGTCCAGCCTACTTTTTGATCGAAACGTTTGGTTTGAGGTTTGGCTATATCATGTAAAATAGCTGCCCACCTTAACCAAAGATCACCCGAAACTTTCGCCACATTATCCAATACTTCCAGCGTATGATAGAAGTTATCTTTATGACCTTTTCCCTTAATTTTTTCAACCCCATGCAAGGCCACCATCTCAGGGAATATTTGCTTCAATACCCCTGAATGGAACATTAATTGAAAACCATAAGAGGGTTTGGGAGAGAGGATAATTTTGTTTAATTCATCTGTTATCCGCTCTCGAGAAACAATTTCTAATCTTTCCACATGATTTACTATGGCATCAAAGGTTTCAGGTGCAATATCAAAGCCCAATTGACTGGCAAAACGAATGGCTCGCATAATCCTTAACGGATCATCTGAAAAAGTAATTTCGGGATCAAGTGGAGTTTTAATGATCTTCTTTTTGAGTGCCTGAATTCCATCGAAGGGATCAATCAATTCACCATAATCATCCTCATTAAGACTAAGTGCTAAAGCATTTATGGTAAAATCTCTTCGGTTTTGATCATCCTGAAGAGAACCGTCTTCCACTATCGGTTTTCTTGAATCTCTTTTATAAGACTCTTTGCGAGCACCTACAAATTCCACTTCCCACTCTTGAAACTTTAACATGGCTGTACCAAAATTCTTGAATACGGAGACATGTACCTCTCTACCCAATTTTTCGGCTACTTTTTTTGCCAGTTCTATTCCACTGCCTAAACATACAATGTCAATATCTTTAGATGATCTTTGAAGAAAAATATCTCTTACAAAGCCACCGATAACATAACTTTCAACAGCTAATTCTTTGGCACTTTTCTTTACTATCTCAAAAATCCTGTTGTTTTCTAACCGATCTTTATAATTCATCCTCGCTGAAAGTTTCTTTCGAATAAGTCTCTTTTTAAAAGCCAAAAGGAACTTTCATTTATCCCCATTGACTTATCGCTTGACTTAAATAATTTTTATTAAAAGCGTGATTTTCTTTTGAAATTCTTCTTGGAAGGGCTCCTTTGAGGGACTTCTTCATCAGCA
>NZ_SMMB01000126.1 GCF_009711365.1 Xanthovirga aplysinae
GTCAAAAGATAAAAATATAGCTTACCCCAGCTACGAAGAACATAAAAAGGCATGGCAAGAGTTGGCTGCAGGTATTGCTTCCATGAAAGATGATGTCCAAGAAGTAGAAGAAGGAAAAATACCTCTTTGTTCTAAAAAGGGAGAGTTAATCATTATGGGTTCAGGAATTGAATCTATAGGAGTGTCTCTAGGGGATAAAAAGCTCATTGAAGATGCTGATAAAGTGCTATACTGTGTAGCTGATCCCGTAACCATCGTTTGGTTGAAACATCTTAGACCGGATGCCCTAGACCTTTATGTCCTTTATGGTGAAAACAAAGTGCGGTACACCACTTATATGCAAATGACCGAAGCCCAACTGTATTGGGTACGACAGGGACTTAAGGTGGTAGTAATATTTTACGGTCACCCTGGTATATTT
>NZ_SMMB01000644.1 GCF_009711365.1 Xanthovirga aplysinae
CTATTCTGCTGATTTTAATTCCTAATTCGTAGTTCTTAACGACTTACTTCTTATTTTTGGATCTGCAAAATTAAAAAATTAAAGTAGAATTCGCTCGGAGACGGCCGACTGTGGATGTTTTTTTCAACTATGGCAAAGACTAAATCAACCAAAGGAACTAAGGAAACTCCTTTAATGAAGCAATATAACGCTATTAAAGCTAAGTACCCGGGGGCGCTTTTGCTCTTTCGGGTGGGGGATTTTTATGAAACCTTTGGGGAGGATGCCATTAAGGCAAGCAAGGTATTGGATATTGTCCTAACTAAACGAGCGAATGGAGCAGCTTCTCATATTGAACTGGCAGGTTTTCCTCATCATTCCCTGGATTCCTATTTGCCAAAATTGGTAAGAGCCGGAAACCGGGTGGCCATATGTGATCAATTGGAAGATCCTAAAACGGTAAAGGGCATTGTTAAACGAGGGGTAACGGAATTAGTAACTCCAGGCCTCTCCTTTAATGATAATGTCCTTGAAAAGAGAAATAATAATTATCTGGCATCCATACATTTTGCAAAAAATGATCAATTGGGAATAGCCTTTTTAGACCTTTCCACGGGAGAATTTATGGTTTCTCAGGGAAGCGCCGCCTATGTGGATAAATTGATGCAAGGTTTTAATCCTTCGGAAGTTATATACAGCAAGGCCTGCCGACCTCATTTTGAACAAGAGTTTCAGGATAAATACATTACTTATTGTTTGGAAGATTGGGTGTATGCTTTTGATTTTGCCTACGAAAGCCTCACTTCTCATTTTAAAACCAAATCTTTGAAGGGGTTTGGTATTGAAAAATTCCAAAATGGGGTGACCGCTGCTGGTGCCGTGCTTTATTATTTGGAGGAGACAGAACATAAGGAAGTCAATCATATATCTTCCATTTCCCGAATTGAGGAAGAGAAATATGTATGGTTGGATAAGTTTACCATTCAAAATCTTGAGTTGCTTTTTCCGCAACAGGAAGGCGGCATTCCCCTGATTGAGGTAATGGACAAAACGGTTACCCCTATGGGGGCTCGACAAATGAAAAAATGGATGGTACTTCCTTTGAAGGATAAGACAACCATTGAAGAGCGTTTACAAATCGTAGAAGCCATTACCCAAAATGATGATTTGCAAGAAGATTTATTGCAGCACTTAAAGCATATCGGAGATTTGGAGCGCTTGATATCTAAAGTAGCGGTAAAAAGGATAAATCCTCGTGAAATGAATCAGCTGAAAAAGGCATTGAAAAATACCATTCCAGTGCAAGCTGCCCTAGCCAAAAGCGGGGTAGAATCTTTGATAAAGATGGCTGACCAACTGAATTCTTGCGAATTCCTTTTGGAGAAAATAGAAAAAGAGCTGAAGGAGGATGCGCCTATGTTGGTGCATCAAGGAAGTATCATTCAGGACGGTGTAAATGAGGAATTGGATGAATGGCGTAAAATAGCTTTTTCTGGTAAAGATTATCTGACCCAGATTCAGCAAAGGGAAGGTGAACGTACAGGGATTA
The DNA here is from genome assembly GCF_009711365.1 of Xanthovirga aplysinae. GTDB lineage: Bacteria > Bacteroidota > Bacteroidia > Cytophagales > Cyclobacteriaceae > Xanthovirga > Xanthovirga aplysinae. The sequence goes on from NZ_SMMB01000644.1 coordinate 1,529, forward strand.
CCTCTTTAAAGATTGCTTACAACAAAGTGTTTGGATACTATTTGGAGGTGACACATGCTCATAAAGATAAGGTGCCAGAAGAGTGGATTCGAAAGCAGACTTTGGTGAATGCAGAGAGGTATATTACCCCTGAATTGAAGGAATATGAAGAAAAAATTCTCCAAGCCGAAAGTAAGTTAAGTGTTCTTGAACAAAAATTATTTGCTGATCTTGTTCACCATGCTTCCGATTATGTCACACAGGTGCAGCAAAATGCTAGAATTCTGGCTGTGATGGATTGCTTACTGTCTTTTGCTCAAACAGCCTTAAAAAATAAATATGTTAAGCCACAAATTAGTGAAGGCAGACAACTAGAAATAAAGGCAGGCCGTCATCCCGTAATTGAGCAGCAATTGCCTTTGGGTGAAAGTTATGTCCCAAATGATGTCTTTTTGGATAGTGAGCAGCAGCAAATCATGATCATTACTGGACCGAATATGGCCGGTAAATCAGCATTGCTACGTCAAACGGCTCTGATTGTACTAATGGCTCAAATGGGTGCTTTTGTTCCGGCAGAAAGTGCTACCATTGGTTTGATTGATAAGGTATTTACAAGAGTAGGTGCTTCGGATAACCTTTCCCGAGGGGAATCTACTTTTATGGTGGAAATGACCGAAACTGCCAGTATTCTAAATAACCTAAGTGATCGAAGTTTGGTGCTGATGGATGAAATTGGCCGTGGGACAAGTACTTATGATGGAATTTCAATTGCTTGGTCCATTGTGGAATATTTGCATAATCATCCCGAAAAACGGGCCAAAACTCTTTTTGCTACACACTATCATGAACTTAACCAACTGACGGAGGATTTCCCTCGCATTAAAAACTTCAATGTTTCTGTAAAGGAAGTCAACAATAAAGTGGTTTTTATGCGGAAATTGAAAGAAGGAGGTAGTGAGCACAGTTTTGGTATTCATGTGGCCCAACTGGCAGGAATGCCCAATGAAGTGGTTCTTCGCGCTAATGAAATCATGCACCACTTAGAAAAAGATAAGGTTCGCCAAAAGAATCAGAAACGACTGGAAGAGGTGCCAAAAAATAATTTCCAACTCAGTTTGTTCGATGCTGCTGATCCAAGGTTCGAGATGGTAAAAGAATTTATGAGCAAGATTGATATCAATAGGGTTTCTCCGGTGGAAGCTTTGTTGAAATTGAATGAGTTGAAAAGTTTGATGGAAGAGTGAGATTATTTGCAGTGATGAAGGGAATTACCTTTCTATAATATCCACTGAATGCAGAAATTAATATTTTGATATTCAGTGTTATGACAATTTAAAGGCTGATTTAAAAGGATTTTTTTTTAGGGTGCCGTTGTAAATAAAAATTCTTTTTCTACCTTTGTAGTCCGTTTTTGAGGGCTGTAAAGTCGGAAAAATGTGAAATGCGAGAGTAGCTCAGCTGGTAGAGCACA
>NZ_SMMB01000750.1 GCF_009711365.1 Xanthovirga aplysinae
GGTTTTACAGTTTTCGGAGGGGATCTTCAGAAGAATTATTTGATTATGAAAAATGGGAATTCCATAATTGGGCTTTTTCAGGGAATGTTTGAGCAAAACATTTTAACTTTTAACCCAGGGTGGGATGAAAATGCCCAAAAGGTTGAATCCTTTGTGGACGTTAGGAGTATCCAGCGGCATTTAAAAGAAAACGGTATCAAAATTGAGGCTGAGGTAGATGAGGGTACTTCGGGCCCCGCAAGTTTAATGATAATTGATCCCGACGGTAATCCCATACTTTTGGATCAACATATTTAGGCCTTTTCAAAAAGGGGAAAACAAGTTATCAATTCATGAACTAAGCAGTAATATCAGATACTGGAAGATATGCTGGATCCTTTTGTCAGTGAATAAAAGCAATAGTTTTCCAATTTGAGAAATATATAGAGGTTATGATTGGATTCTATGGCAAAGTAGGGCCTTTATTAAAATCGTTGGTAGGAGTTAATAGGAGAAATGAAGGAAATAGAAATATATGATCTCCATAAGGAGGACCATTTTAATTTGCATTTCGAAATACATGATGCTGCAAGTTATTATAGTAAAAACAAAGAAAAAGCTTCAGTACCACACAGGCATAGTTTTTACCAGGTAATTTGGTTCCGTAAAGCGGGTAGGCATTATATTGATTATCAACTGATAGAGCATTCAGAAAACACGGTTTTCTTCATCAATAAAAATCAAATCCATTATTTCTGTCCCGATGCTTCCAACGAAGGGTATTTGTATCATTTTAATGATTCCTTTATCAATAACTATGCGCCCGATTTAATGGAGCGCTTTTCTATTTCCATATTTAGCGAAATCAATAGAAACTATGTGATGCTCTCGGATGGGGAAGCCGTAAAATTGGGAGCTATTGCTTCATTTTTAACAAGTGAATTGGATACGAAAGATTTTTTCTACAGAGAAACTGTTTTTCACCTGTTTCAAACTGTTTTATTTCTTATTGAACGCCTTAGGAAGAAGCAAGGCCTCGTTAATTTAGATACGGATTCGGATTATTCTCTTGCTGTGGCTTTCAAAAAGCTGATCTTTAAGCGAATCAATGAATTTTATCCAATTGACTCTTATGCTGAGGAATTAAATACCAATAGTAAAACCCTCACTCGCATATCAAAAGAATATTTATTGGATACTCCCGCCAATATTATAAAGCAGAGTAAAATATTGGAAGCCAAAAGAATGCTTTCCAATCAAAAAATAACCATAAGTGGGATTGCTTACACTTTGGGATTTGATCAACCTACTTATTTTACTAAATACTTTAAAAAAGAAACTGGGCTTACTCCAAAGGAATTTCAGAATAGTATTCTCTAATTTACCAGTCTTCCTCTCCATTTTACCATTTCCTGCGGCATGATGTGCTCATATTTGCATCATATCAAACTTAAATGGTAAAAAAATGAAAAATCAAGCTTTAATTATTGGTGGTTCAACCGGAATGGGAAGAGCTACGGCAGAACTTTTATTGAAAGATGGTATAGAAGTAATTATCGTCGGAAGAGCTGATAAAACATTAGCAACTGCAGAGGAAGAACTATCCACCTTAGGTAAGGTACGAACTATTGGGTTAGATTTATTTGATCTTGGTTCAGTACCTGCTTTTTCAGATTCTTTGAAGGATCTGACACCCAACCTAAAATATTTATTAAATGCCGCGGGATATTTTAGTCCAAAGCCTTTTCTCGAGCATACAGAAGAGGATTACGATATTTACCACAACTTCAACAAAGCTTTCTTTTTTATTACCCAGGCAGCTGCAAATCAAATGAAGGAAAATGGTGGTGGATCTATTGTAAATATAGGATCTATGTGGGCTAAACAAGCCATTAAAGCTACCCCTTCTTCAGCGTATTCCATGGCCAAAGCAGGTTTGCATTCATTTACCCAACACTTGGCAATGGAACTTGCCGATTACAATATCCGGGTAAATGCCGTTTCACCAGCTGTAGTGGTGACTCCAATTTATGGAGCCTTTATTGACAAAGACAAAATTGAGGAAACCCTTCAAGGTTTTAACGACTTTCATCCTATTGGAAGGGTGGGAAGGCCTATTGACATTGCTAAAACTATACAATTTTTATTGTTAGAGGATAGTTCTTGGGTTACAGGTGCTATTTGGGATGTCGACGGGGGTGTAATGGCTGGAAGAAATTAAAATTCATTTCAAAATTCTAGATGTATGTTAAACGGAATTAATTTAAAGGGTCTACAACAATATGTAGACCTTATAAAAAATGCCCCCAATGAGGCTAAATCAAGTTATGGCATAACGGCTACCTGGGATGGCGGAGTTAAAACCATTGTAAACACCCATAATCAAAAAGTGGGTTCAAAAGAGATCAAAAAAGACTTTCACTTCCAGATAGGAGAGCCAAAGGAACTATTGGGTGATAATTCACTTCCCACTCCACAAGATTACCTATTAGGAGGACTTGCTGGCTGCATGATGGTAGGATTTGTGGTGGAGGCTTCAAAAAGGGACATTCAGCTAAAAAGTGTAAAGTTAACGATTGAAGGAGATCTTGATTTAAGAGGATTTTTGAAAATAAGTGCCGATGTCCCCATTGGCTTTGATAAAGTTTTCTTTCATTTTGATGTGGAGGGGAATGGTTCCAAGGAGCAATATGACGAAATAGTTGCTAGCGTACAGCAGTTCTCTCCTAATTATAAAACTATTGCAGACCCAGTAGAATTTGCCTTAAGATAGGCACTACATTTCAAAGCCATATTGGGAATGTTAAATCAATCTTCATGTTTGTGAAAATCGATATGGGAAGATTTCATTTAATTCTGTAGCTGAAGGAAATACAGAAGGAAAAAATCTCTAAAAGTAAGGGATTGGCCTCAATGAAAATTTAGCAGGCCATTCCCTAAATTACCTTTTTTATTCCCGATTTTACCATTATTAGGGCGATGAATTGATGATATTTGGGTTTGAACAATTATTTCTTCAACTGTATAAAGCTTTTTTTAGATGAGAAACTATTTTTTACTATGGGCACCATTATTATTTTCTTTACTGCTATTTTCTTGTGAAAAAAAGGAATTGAACGAACCAGAAATTGACACCGGAAAGCTGGTAGTTAGCATTAAAGTAGAGGAGAATGCAGTGGAGACCAGTAGTTTTCAAATAACTATTTTTAATGTTGAGGGGGAAGAAATTGAAAAGTTTGACCAAGCTGAAGATATGCCTGAGGAAATTATTCTTGCCCCAGGGTCTTATTATATCACAGGCCATTCTCCTGGTGGGGTTCAGCCTAGGTATGAAGGTATTAGTGAGGAGTTCTCGATCCAGAAAGGAGAAACTCTGGAAATTGAACTTACTTGTAACCTTGTGCCCCAGGAAACGATCACAGGCCCTACAGGGATATTATTGATTGCTCTTTCCGTTGAAAATGAGGATGTAAATACGGAAGGTTTTCAAATAGGAATTTTTAATATAGAAAATGAGGAGATCATGAGTTTTGGTGCCGATCAGGATCTTCCAGAGGAAATTTCACTAGAAATTGGGCAATATTATATTATAACCCATTCAACCGAAGACCTGGCCCCTTTATATTATGAAGGATTTACAGAAAAATTTGAGATTAAGGAAGGTGAATCACTGCAAATAGAAGTAGTATGTATTCTTACTGAGAAACTGGAAGGAAA
>NZ_SMMB01000271.1 GCF_009711365.1 Xanthovirga aplysinae
AAAATGGTTTGTCAATTTCCCCTTGTTTATTAGTAGGGGTTTGCCGATAATTTATTGTTAAATGGTATTATTTATTTTATATTTAAAAATTTATTGGGCCATATTTGGGGAGTTCCGCTAAAATTTATTCTCTTGTAATTATTAATATTTTAAGAAATATAATCATTTGTTGTTACCTGAAAAATATAATGTGAATATACCACATATGTGTTATATCTGATTGTTGGCGGTCAGCAGATAAATTAAAAACTTAAAAAATGGAAAATTTTTTGAAAGCCAAGCATTGGCAGATTTTTATTCTTTTAATTTTAGGACTTTTTATCTCAAATTTTAAAATTGAAAATGATCCTTTGTTAACTCAGGTTCTAAAAATAATTGGGATGACAACTTATTTTGCCTATCCATTAATTATTGGACATTTACTACAAGATTACCTACCTAGAAAAGTAGAGCTAAGGCATACCCTATTTATTATAAATAGTTTTATCTGGCTAACAACATATATTGTTATTATGATAATTTCGGACGGACAAGGAATGACTTTTACTGGACTTGCCGCAATCCCAATGTTTTATACTTTTTACGCATTTCTAAACTTTTTGGCATTTCCAGCAAAAACCATTAAATCAATAGAATTAAAAAAGAATACGGGTATAGGAGACTACATTGGTGACTTCTTTTTGATTGTATTTTTGCCAATAGGAATATGGTTTTTGCAGCCAAGAATTAACAAAATTGTAGAAGCCCAAAAAGGTGAAACTGACTAATAAAAACAGCCGAACCGCCAACAATGGCTATATCCAATTGCTCCCTAGGTGTCGCTACTGGGCATAGCCGGTCCGTTGGGCGGCATTAAGTAGATAAGGGAAAGGTAGATTAATTGATTGCTATTTTAAATCGAATTGTATTGAATTCAACTAAAGATTTTTTCTATGAAAAAGA
>NZ_SMMB01001270.1 GCF_009711365.1 Xanthovirga aplysinae
TTTTGGATCGTAACATCACTTATCATTTTAAGTGAAATGTTTAAAAACCACCTCAAAATTGCATTCCGAAATCTGATCAAACAAAAATTTTATTCCTTTATTAATGTCCTGGGATTAGCAGTAGGGCTTGCTTCCTGTCTGCTGATCTGGTTTTGGGTACAGGATGAATTAAGTTATGATCGTCATCATACTAATATTGACAGGCTTTATCGCGTCACTACAGATTATGGCCTGACAGGAGCAGACCGAAAACTGGCGGTAAGTTCAGGGAAAATAGCAGAAACCTTCAAAGAAGTTTTTCCTGAGGTGGAAGAAAGCGCCCGAATTTATAATTCAGAAGATAATATACTAAGTTTTGGACAAAATAACTTTAGAATACAAAGTGTAGGTTATTCGGAGCCTTCTCTTTTCCGGCTGTTTACTATTCCCATGCTAAAAGGTGACCCGAAAACCGCTTTGGCTGAACCCAATTCTATGGTAATTGATGAAAGTACTGCCAAACGGCTTTTCGGAGATAAAGCCCCCATTGGAAAACTAGTAGTTAAAAACAAGGAAGATACCTACAAGGTCACCGGAGTGTTTCAGGATATTCCAGAAAACTCCCATTTTAAATTCAGCGTCTTTTGTTCACTGGAAAACTTTTGGAAATATCCATGGGGTGAAAAAGATTGGGTGGCTTCAAATGTTCATGTTTACCTTTTATTAAAAGAGCAAGCAAACCCCAGTACGCTCGAAGCCAAATTTCCTCAGGTATTGAAAACCTATGCTGCCGTTGATTTTCTGAACAGAATGGGAATGGAATGGGAAGAAGTACAGCAAAAATGGGGTTTACATATGCAGGCCGTTAAAGATATCCACTTACATTCTGACTTGGAAGCGGAAATCAGACCAAATGGAAGCATTACCTATATCTATATTTTCTCCACAATAGCTTTGTTTATCCTGATCATTGCCTGTATCAATTACATGAACCTGGCAACCGCCCGTTCAGCGGATCGCGCCAAAGAAGTAGGGGTTCGAAAAGTTTTAGGTGCTTACCGTTATCAATTGATCAAACAGTTTATGACAGAATCCTTTTTGTTAACTATTGTTTCAGCTTTTATGGCATTGGGATTAGTGGAAATATTGCTTCCTGCCTTTAACCGTTTATCCGAAAAATCTATTACCTCTCATTATTGGGATAACTGGCCGTTAATAGCCGGTCTTGGAACCGGACTTTTTGCCCTGGCAATACTTTCCGGCTTCTATCCGGCTTTCTTTCTTTCAAGGTTTCAGGCAGCCAAAGTCCTGAAAGGGAGAATTACTAGCGGGATGAAGGGAACTAAACTGCGTAATCTTTTGGTGGTGGTACAATTTGCGGTTTCTATTTTTCTGATTGTAGGGACATTAGTAGTGTACCGCCAGCTTTCTTTTGTCCAAAATAAAGATGTGGGTTTTAACAGAGAAGAACTATTAATCGTAGAGGGAACCCATGCTTTAGGAAAGCAAACAGAAACCTTTAAACAGGAATTATTAAAATATCCGGAATTCAAAAGCGGAACCGTTTCAGGTTTCCTCCCTGTGGATTTCGCTGCTAGGTGGAGTTCGTCAATTGCTGTAAAAGGAAGAAAAATGAGATCCATTGATGCTACTTATTGGCAGGTGGATTACGATTACCTCAAAACCCTGGAAATGCAAATGAAAGAGGGACGTTTTTTTTCTGCGGATTTTCCTTCAGATTCCTCTGCCATTGTCCTGAATGAGGCGGCAGTCAAAAAGCTGGCCCTGGAATCCCCTTTGGGTAAAGTGGTCAAGCAGTTCCGAAAAGAATATACGGTTATTGGAGTGGTAAAGGATTTTAATTATGAATCCTTAAGAAGCACCATCCGCCCTGCATCCTTGGCCTTAGGCGATCAAACCTGGCTAACTACTTTTCGTATAGATGGTTCCAAGGTAAAGGAAGCCCTTGCACATTTGGAAACTCAATGGGAAAAAATGGCGCCTGGAGAACCCTATTCCTACTCCTTTTTAGAGGACCGTTTCAACGAAATGTACAAGCAAGAGCAAAAAATGGGTAAGGTTATGGCCACCTTCTCCAGCCTTGCTATTTTTGTGGCCTGTCTTGGTCTTTTTGGCTTAGCCGCTTTTACAGCAGAACAACGCCGAAAAGAAATTGGTATTAGAAAGGTACTAGGTTCTTCCATCAGGGCTATTGTTTTACTGCTTTCAAAAGATTTTGCCCGTTTGATCATTATCGCTTTCCTCATTGCTTGCCCTGTTTCCTGGTGGATAATGAACGATTGGCTAAAAGGTTTCGAATATCGCACCACCCTAGGATTGGGAGTTTTTCTGCTGGCTGCCTCTCTGTCTTTTATAGTAGCCTGGATTACGATGAGCTTTCACGCTATAAAGGCGGCTACGGAAGACCCAGTGAATGCTATTCGTTATGAGTAACAGGAAATTATATTTCATTTGCTTTTTGATCTTTTATTTTATCACCTGATCTATGGGATTAACGGTCCTTAAGTGGAGGTCCAAAAATTTGCATCTCTACCTTTCCTCCATCTTCAGAGAAGATTATACATTAACCGTTGCCTAAAATTATCCACATCAGAAAAATCACTTTATTCCTCTGGTGAATGAGAAAATTTTCAGAAGATAAAAGTTCAAAGAATTTGACGGTAATCAGAACATAAACCTTTATAATATATTAGCTATTTTTTTACTACAAACTATTTTAAAATGTAATATCTGTTTACAATACATTTGGATTGAAAAGAGACAGGGGAAATTTTTAGACTTAGGGCCTCATTTTAATAATTAGAAAAAATTCAAAAAATCAATTAGACTATGAAATTTAGAATAATAACAATATTAATCATCACATTATTATGTGTTGAAAAAGCAAAGTCTCAGTTTACCCAGGATATGTTTGATGAAATAACAGAATTCGTAGAAACAGAACGTAAAGCCTATAGTATTCCTAATGTAGTCGTTGGGATTACAAATTCGGAGGGAACCATATACCTTAATAATTTTGGGAATGGAGAAATTGATGATTTGTATTTAATAGGTTCTAATAGCAAATCTTTTACTGCACTTGGCATTCTGATCCTTCAACAAAAGGGATTACTTGACATTAATAATCCTGTAAAAAATTATTTATCATGGTTTAAATATGAGAAACCTGGACAATCCGACAGAGTAACTGTAAAAGACCTTTTGAATCAAACTTCGGGAATCCCCAAAAAATTAGGGATGTCTAAACCCGGTAGCATCGAAGAATTTCAACAATTATTAAAACAAATTTCTCCTCAGAATGGTAGCATCGGAAAATTTGAATACTCAAACTTAAATTATCAATTACTTGGATTAATTATTGAAAAAGTCTCCAAGCGAAAATATGCTGAATTTTTAAAAGAAGAAGTTCTTAGTCCCCTCAACATGAGTAAAACATTTGCAACCTATAATGAAACAGTACAAAACGGACTTATTCCAAGTTATCAATACTTGTTGTATTACCCTTTTCTTCCAAAATCAATAAATTTCCAAAACTATGAAGTTCCTTCTGGTTTTATTTCAACTACAACAGAGGATATGGGTCATTATTTGAGAAGCTTAATTAATTCAAAAAATTCCATGCAAAACTCAATTTTTGACCAAAACATCACTGATCAACTTTTTAAACCAGGAACAGAAAAGAATTTCAGTTACGGAATGGGCTGGTATGTAATAAGAAATTGGAAAGGGTATGAAATGTATATTCACGGTGGGCAAACTCAAAGTTTCAGTTCTTCCATGCAAATTATTCCAAAATTGGGTGTTGGAATTATTATAATGTCGAATATAAACAATGAATCTACTGTAAATAATATGGCTTTTGCCATTTCAAGAATTCTAGCCGAAAAAGAAAGAACTGAGTATTCAAAAACTAATTTTTATTTGATGCAGAGTATTCCTTTTATTGCTCTTTTGATTCTGTTAGTTCTGTTTTTCAGACTTAAACGATGGATTAAACTTAAATTCCCTATAGGAATTAACAAAAGGGTTTTACCCAATATTTGGTTGCTTTCAGGGTTAGGATTTGGACTGTTTTGGGTAATTTACTTTCCAATTGCCTTTAGCACTCCTCTTATGGCAATTGTTGACTATGAACCAAGTAGTGGATATAGTATAATTATGGTAACAATTGGAATCATCTTAAACTCAATATTAGCCTATTTTAACAAGACAAGAAAGAACCTTTCCTAACAACAAATCTATTTTTATTTCACCTAATTGATTAATCAATATTAAAATTTGTAATCATCTTTTTAAGACAAAAGGCATTTTTTTATGAATACATTTATGAGAAAATTAAATTTCAAGAGAATACTGAAATCAATTTTAACTGTTTACCTACTTTTTTTTGGATTAATTGTCTTTGGGCAAAACCCAGAGGTTGAGACTTCAATCCATAAAAATGTACAAAAGCGAACTGATGAAATTTTTGACAACCTTATCCAAATTCGAAGGGATTTACATACTTATCCAGAATTGTCGGAACAAGAAAAAAGGACTTCAAAGAAAATAGAAGAGTATTTATTATCCCTGGGGTTGGAGGTAAAAACTAATATTGGAGGATATGGAGTAGTTGGCATCTTAAATGGACACAAAGCAGGTAAACGAATAGCCTGGCGAGCGGATATTGATGCCCTTGCATCCGACTTTCCTGATGTTGTCGATTTTAAATCTAAAAATAAAGGAGTTCGGCATATTTGTGGACACGATATACATACCACAATTGGACTTGGCATTGCTAATATATTGACAAGCCAAAAAGAAAATATTGATGGTACGGTATATTTTCTTTTTCAGCCTTCTGAGGAAAACTATGAGGGAGCAAAAGCCATGATTAATGATGGTTTATTTGATATGATTGATCCTGAGGAAATCTATGGTTTACATATTGTCCCTTTTCCTGCAGGAACAATTGCTACTAAAGGTGAAGAGGTATTTGCTCATTATAATGCAATAAAAGTATCCTTTAAAAATTCACATTCTACAGATTCCTTAATTGATTATACTAAAAAACTTATATCAAGCTTTCAAAATATAAAACCTGAAAGCAAATTTTGGGATCCTGGAAATCTAACAGACTCAAATGTTGGAATAGGAAATCCCAATACCATATTTAAAAATTACCTAACCGTAAATGAAGATTTCAGCATCAAGCAAACAAATAATGAAGTAGTTATTAGTACAATTATTCAATCAAGTAATGGAAAACAATTGGATTCGCTAATAAAATCATTGAAGCAAAATATAAATGAATCAAAATATTCAAAAGATTTAATTTCTGTTGAGTATTCTTGGGAAAAGGATGTGGTTTTAAATGATAAAAATTTAGCAGCAAAAGCCTTAAATAGTATTACCAATATTTATGGTAAACAGAGTGTAATCCCACTATATGGTGAAGTACCTTATGGATTTGGGGACGATTTTGCATATTTTCAAAACCAGGTTCCAGGAGTTTATTTCTTTTTGGGTGGGGCCAATTATGAGAAAGGTATAATTTCAATGCCGCATACCCCAAACTTTGATGTTGATGAAGATTGCATAAGAACAGGGGTAAATTTCTTTTCATCCATGATAATAGAAAGTCTAAACAATGAATAAACGTAATAGTGAATTAAGGGCAAATATAAAAAGTGAATGAATAAAGTAGAGGTCAGCTGTAAAGCGAAAAAACTACACATAAAATTCCACTACTTTTCATAAACAATACCCTTTTTTCTTCATACTGAAAATAGGAAAAAACAAGACGAACAAAATTGCATTTATTTTTTTGGGAAACTTAACCTTCTTTCATCAGAAAAAGATAATTTTCCACACCGCCTTCGGGAGTCCTATGGGACCTTTTCATCCTTTTTGGTAAAGAAGTACTACATGGAAGTTCTTTTGACAAAGACTACCTGGATTTTTAGGATCCTGGTAGTCTTTGTTATTCTGGCAATGACTTAAAAACACCTTAATTCTTTCCACCTATATGAATAAAGTTTCTATTTTCGAGGAAAAAATTTCTCACAATAGTTTTTGAAGGGTATAATTGCTCCATTTTACAGATGGGAAAATCAATTCCATTTTCTAAAAACAAAAGGAAACACAAACCTCATATCTATTAAATAAAAAGCCTTAAATTTATTAGTCTAGAGAAGTGTTTATTTCCCCCTCCCAATAGGAAAGGCTTGTTAAAAGTGATAACTTTAATACAGCAACATTAGCAATTCACAGGCAAGGCCTTACCAATCTCCTCTTCTGTCCAAAAAAACAACTCCTCACCTCTCCTAGCCACCTCTGCAAAATCTCTGAACCTATGGAAGAAATTGGAAAAATTGAACTCCGCTTACTAAATATTAAAGATTATCAGGAATTAAAGGAGTCAATGGAAGAAGCCTATAAATATTGGCCAGGAGTTTCCTGGGAGCGCATAGAAATTCAAAAGCTTATCCAGATTTTTCCGGAAGGACAAATTGCCATTGCTGTAGATGAAAAAGTTGTAGGTTGTGCCCTATCCCTGATAGTCAGATACAAAAATTTCGGTGACTCCCACACCTACCAACAAATTACTGGAAACTACACCTTTAAGACTCATAATCCAAGGGGAGATGTCTTATACGGAATTGAAGTATTCATCAAACCTGATTTTAGAGGTATGCGATTGGGTAGAAGATTATATGATGCCAGAAAAGAACTGTGTGAGCGCCTAAATTTAAGTGCCATAGTATTTGGCGGACGTATCCCTAATTACCACAAACATTTGGACATTACCCCTCAGGAATACATACAAAAGGTCAAAACCAAGGAATTCTATGACCCCACCCTAACCTTTCAACTGGCCAATGACTTTTATGTGAAGAAAATCCTAAAAAACTACCTTCCTGGTGACAGAGAATCCAAAGAATATGGGGTTTTGCTTCAATGGAATAACATCTATTACGAGAAAGAAACAGATACGATATCCAGCAGTAAATCGATTGTTCGCTTAGGTCTAATCCAATGGCAAATGCGTCATTATCAAGGAATTGACGATCTATTTGAGCAAGTAGAATTTTTTATCGATGCCGTGGCCAGTTACAAAAGTGATTTTGCTCTATTTCCGGAATATTTTCACGCTCCCTTAATGGCCAAATATAATTACCTGTCAGAGGCTGAGGCCATTCGAAAATTGGCTGAATATACCGAAGAGGTAAGAGATCGTTTCTTAAAACTTGCCATTACCTACAATGTCAACATCGTAGCTGGAAGCATGCCTTATTTGAAAGATAACCAACTCAAGAACATAGGATTTTTATGCCGAAGGAATGGCACTTATGACAGCTACGAAAAGCTCCATACTACCCCTGATGAAAGAAAATTTTGGGGACTAGAAGGTGGTCAACAACTCAAAGTCTTTCAAACCGATTGTGGTCCAATAGGGATATTGATTTGTTATGATGTCGAATTTCCTGAACTTTCACGAATTCTTGCAGAACAAGGAATGAACATTCTATTTGTACCTTTCCTGACTGATACTCAAAATGCTTACTCAAGGGTAAGATATTGTGCCCGGGCCAGAGCCATAGAAAATGAATGTTATGTAGCCCTGGCAGGAAGTGTAGGCAATTTACCTAAAGTAGAAAATATGGACATTCAATATGCCCAATCGGTGGTATTTACTCCTTGTGACTTTGCTTTTCCTTCCAATGGGGTAAAAGCTCAGGCCACCGCCAATACGGAGATGATTCTGGTGGCTGATGTTGATTTGGATTTACTGCTGGAACTACACGAACATGGGGCAGTAATGAATTTAAAAGACAGAAGAGCCGATATGTATGAAGTTAATGCAAAAATGATAAAAATGATGGAAGATCAAAACAGTCCAACTCAATAGAAATAAAACCATTGTGGTCCTCATAATTGAAAACCTATTTCAGAGCTCAATAAATATTTTCCCTTCCCCTCCCTCAAAAATAATTTATTCAATAGTCAGTAGGTACAACCCCATTTTTTTAGAAAAGAGTCTTTTGGAGAACTGCTTCTCCTAAACCGAATTCTATCCTCCAGCCAATACTTTTGACTGAAAACAAACGTCTTTGATGTTTAAACCACAGCAAAAAGTCAATAAAATCTTGAAAACATAGTATATTTATTGCCAAAAATGAAAATGGGTCAATTTCAAACCTGACTTTACCCCTTTAAATTGAATGATATATCATATATTCTTAAGAAGGTATGAAGTTTATAAACCCACAAGTTATGACCTTTATTTTTTAGGCTATAAGAATATTTTTTCAAAAAAAGCAAAGTTCATTCACCCATTTTTTTTTAGTCCCTTTTGGAATGATTTAGAATTCTAAATTTTGAAACCTTCATTTTTTAGACCATGTTAGAAAATTACATTAAAATTGCTTTTAGAAATATATTAAAGCATAAATTCTACACTTTTATCAATATCACTGGTCTGGCCATAGGCATGGCTTGCTGTTTTTTAATATTTCTATGGGTGAAGGATGAATTGAACTATGACCGCTATAACACTAAATATGACCGGATCTACCGTATTACCACTAAATTAAAATTAAATGGAGATAAAGAACACATGGCTATCACCCCAGCCCCATTAGCCACTACTTTAAAAAATGAACTTCCAGGAGTTGAAGAAACTGCCCGTTTGACTGCCTGGACTGATTATTACAATATTACCTACGGAAAAACAACATTTAGTGAAATCAAAGGAATATTTGCAGACTCCACCTTATTCAATATTTTCACGATTCCCTTTGAAAAGGGAAACCCCTATCATGCATTAACTCAGCCTCACAGTGTAATTATAGATGTAAGTACCGCAAAAAAAATCTTTGGAAAAGAAGACCCAATAGGCAAAACGGTGACAATTGAAAGAAGGGGGGACTTTATTATAAATGGAATAATGAAAGATATGCCTGAAAATTCTCACTTTAGAGCTAATGTTTTTCTTTCCCTTAACAGTGTAAAATGGAGTGAATGGAACAATTGGGTGGGTGAAAACAACTTTTACACTTATGCCTTGCTAAGGGAAGGGACAAACCCAATAACAGTTGAAAACAAGTTTAAAGAATTAGTAGAAAAATACGTTGGCCCACAAGTAAGCAATGTAATCGGCTCCCCCGAGAGTATTGCAGAATTTGACGACAATTTTTCTTTTAACCTTCAACCGTTGAAAAATATCCATCTGCGTTCAAAGGTTAAATACGATACCTCAACCCATGGAAATATTAACTACGTTTACCTACTTTCCACCATTGCTTTTATCATTTTATTAATTGCCTGTATCAATTATATGAACCTGGCTACCGCCCGTTCCGTGGAGCGTTCTAAAGAGGTAGGCTTAAGGAAAACTTTAGGTGCACATCGGCCTCAAATGGTGGTTCAATTCTTATGTGAATCTATCCTTCTCACCTTAATCGCATTATTTCTTGCCCTCATTATTTTAGATAGTATGCTCCCCATTTTCAACTTTTGGTCGGGAAAATCCATTTTTATTGACTATGGGACTAATATTCCCCTTTTAATTTTTATTAGTATCATTGTATTAGTGGTTGGACTCCTTTCCGGTGGCTACCCCGCTATTTATTTATCAGGAACTGGACCAATTCAAGCACTGAAGGGGTTGCAAACCAAAGGCGGAAAAGGAGGAAACCTGAGAAACCTATTGGTAACTTTGCAATTTGCGGCTTCCATTTTTTTCATTATTGGCACAGCAACGGTTTATAAGCAATTATTTTACTTAAGAAATACGGACACGGGATACAATAAAGAAGGACTTTTAGTTCTCCATAACAGCTATTATCTGGACAAAAAAATAGAAAGCTTCAAAAAGGAAGTGCTACGTCAACCTTTATTCAAATCGGCTACAATTACTAGCTATTCCCCCGTGAGTAGCATTTCCAATAATAACAATTCCATTTTTTGGCCGGAGGGACCTCAAACTGAAGAGAACTCTCATTTTATGTACCGTTGGTGGGTAGATAATGATTTTCAAAAAACCATGGAAATGGAAATGGTTAATGGTCGCTTTTTCTCTTCCGAATTACCTTCAGATTCTTCAACAGTGGTCATCAATGAAGCAGCAGCGAAATTGTTAGGCTATGAGGATCCTATAGGACGAAAGATTAACTCAAAAACCCCCGAAGGGGACATCAGCAACACCATAATTGGAGTCATCCAAGACTTTAATTACAAAACACTCAAAAATAAAATTGAACCCCTTATCCTCTATTTGGGGAGAGACCAATACCTCATAACTTTCCGTATTGATAGCCAACATACCCAAGAGGCCATCCAACTCTTACAAGAAAAATGGCAGCAAATGGTCCCTGGAAAAGAATTTATTTATTCCTTTTTAGATGCAGATTTTGCAAATGAATATGAAAGGGAGGAAAAAATGGGACAAATATTTACATTCTTTTCAGTACTTGCCATTTCCATTGCCTGCCTGGGACTTTTCGGTTTAGCGGCTTTTACGGCTGAACAACGAAAGAAGGAAATTGGCGTAAGGAAGGTGTTAGGAGCTACCGTGGGTGAAATTATTCTCCTACTTTCTAAAAGTTTCGGTAGGTTGTTAATCATTGCCTTTGTGTTGGCCTGTCCTCTAGGCTGGTGGGTAATGAACAAATGGTTGGAAAATTTTCAGTACAGAACAAGCATTGGGGTAGAAGTATTTATTTTGGCAGGCATTCTTTCATTTTTTGTTGCTTGGATAGCCATGAGCTACCATGCCTTCAAAGCTGCCAAAGATGATCCAGTAAACTCCATCCGGTATGAGTAATTGATTAACCCTCCTAGAAGTTAGAATTCTTGGAGGGTTTTGCTTTTTAATTTCCAGTCCAAAAATCCTTAAATGGCTGTGGAGAGTAATTAATTTCCGAAAAAACAGCTGTACAATTTTCCCCATCTGGAGATTGGACTGAGAACCCCAACTTTAGATTCCCATTATTATGAAATCTGAAAATTCTTAATAATTTCCAGTCCTTTCCATCTAAGGAATAATAAAATATATTAAGATCTCCGGCCTTAGCAATTCTAAGAAAGATCTCCTGGGCCTTTATTTCATTACTAATATGATCGTCTGTAAATGTTTTGGTTACACCAGTTGAGATGACCAACTTCCCATCATGTCCTTTTTCAAACATTAATTTGGTATAGTGCAAGGAGTCTTCATACATCACCAAACTTCCCCCATCAAAAGGCTTTCCAAACCCTACTTGTACTTTGCTGGTTAATACAAAACTTTCATCTGCAGGAAAAGCTAAAATTGGGGCATTAGTTTTACCCGGTCCTCCTCCTGCGAAATTATACAAGTCTGTTCCTCCTGAAGTAGTTAGGGAGAACGAATTTTCAGATAAAACTTTAGCACTCTTTCCCTTATTAACCCATTCTAACGAATAAGGTATAGCTTCTAAGGAAAGAGAATCCTTTTGAACTTCATATTTTCCTTTATTTGTGGTATTTAAATCAGCAAAAAAAGAAGATTTTGCAAAAACTGTTTGGCTAAGAAAAAAAAGTAGAAACACCAAAAGTAAATTCCTTCTTCTCATAATTATTTAATATTAAGGTAAAACAAATATATTTTCATTTAACGGTATGTTTCAATTCAAAAATTGCCCAATAGCACACAAATTTGTCTAATTTCTTAAATATTGTTTATAGAATATGATTCAAACGCTACAAAAATACCAATTCTAAATTACATATTTATTGATTTACGGAGAAGACTTATTTTTGTTGGTAGAAAATTTAATTCATTCCATTAATCCGAAAATATCTAAAAGTAGCCCTCCGAAACTTAATCAACCAAAGATTCTCCACCCTTAAGAATTTGTTGGTATTAACTATTGGTATAGCTTGTTGTTTACTCCTTTTTTCTGAATTCAGGATGAAATGAGTTATGACCATATACCATACAAAACTGAAATGTATCTAAGGAGTATCCCATGGATACCAAGGAAATATTATAACAACCGTAAGAAGGACCGCCTCCATTGGTTTTATTCCTCCGTTAAAAAAAGCTTACGAGAAAGTTGGGGAACCATTACGGATTGATGAAATATTTGGACCTTTTCCTTTAAGAATTGGGGATAAGACTTTCAATTCAAAACCTCCATTACTCCGGATTTTTTTGTGTTGACAGGGTTAGTTGCAGTTGTGATTACCTGATTTACAATGAGCTTTCGTGCCATAAAAGCTGCCACTGAGAACCCGGTAAAGGCAATTCGGTATGAGTAAATCTTTTTATTTTTAAAAGCCAAAAGTTAAAACGGTTAACCATATAATGTACCCGTCAGCCACAAATACTTTTGTTGACGGGTACTTTTTTATTCGACGTTTAAGATTATCCATAATGCATGATTACCTTTCCCATTTCTTGAGTTAACCAACTACCTACACTCACAAGGATATCAGAACGATACCATAAAACTATTCCATTTTTCTAAAAATTACCTATTCTTACTCTAATTCCATAACCTTGCCCCAAACCTTCTTTTTAAAAGAGCTTCATTTTTTTAGCTCAAAAAATAAACTACTTCCTGTAACCTTTAAAAGGTAAGCTGGTATCCTGATCAGAAGAAATTTTTAAATCTCAACATTTTTAAAATGCGAAACTTTTATTTTTTTACATTTGTCTTCTTTTTCTCCTTATTATCAACTACCAATGCTCAACATATCATTTCAGGGAAGGTAGTGGATAAAGATAGCAATGCCTTGGAATGGACCAATGTCAGCCTACTGCAAGCTTCCGATTCTTCTTTGGTCACAGGAACAATAAGTGATTCAGAAGGAAAATTCCAATTAAATGCAGCCTCTGGCAATTATATAATGAAAGTGTCCTTTATTGGCTATACCACCTTCCAAAAGCCTTTTACCATCAAACAAAATATAAGTCTCCAGAAAGAAATAATTTTGGAGGAAGACAAAAAAAACCTGGAAACCGTAGTTGTGAAAGGACAAAAAAATCTAATTGAGAGAAAAGCAGACCGAATAGTATTCAACGTGGAGAATTCTCCTTCAACTGCTGGAAGTTCAGGATGGGAAGCCCTCCGAAAGGCCCCTGGAGTTATGACCGATCAAAATGGGGAAGTGGCCATTAGCGGCAAGAAAGGAGCCAGAGTAATGATCAATGATCGTATTGTGCAGCTTTCCGGAGATGAATTAAAAGCCTATATAGAAGGGCTTTCTGCAGATGACATTTCCAGTATTGAGGTCATTACAGCTCCTCCAGCAAAATACGATGCAGAAGGAGCAGCCGGTTTGATCAATATAAAAACCAAAAGTACACCAGCCTTTGGTTTAGTGGGAAGCCTACGTTCTGGCTTGGAGCAAGCTTCCCTATTTGGATACAATGGAGGAATCAACTTCTATTATCAAGATCAGAAAATCAACATTTACGGTCAATATGGTGGAAAATCTAGTGGCTTTACGGGAGTAAATGATGGTACAACCACCATTTATGATGCCACCACCTATATTGCAGATCATTATAAATACAGGAATTTAACGCATAATTTTAAGGGGGGCCTAGATTATAAACTGAATAACAAAAATGTGATTGGTTTAATGGCAGAAAGTTCCTCAAGAAAAGGCAAAGGAGATATTTCTTCCATCACGACTTTTGACAACCAGGAAGATAATTTATTTGAAAACCCCAGTAACACGGACTCTAAAAGGCAGCTCTATTCCCTAAATTTAAATTATAGACGAGATTTTAGCACAGAAGGCCATTCCTTAAGTACAGACCTGGACTATACCACCTATCAATCCAATTCCCTGCAAGAAATTTATGATTTTCAGAAAGAAAGCAAATTAGAATCCACTGGAAATGGTATGAAACATTTTCTTTCAGAGTCTTTATCTGATCAGGATTTCACCATTCAATCCGCTAAGATAGATTACAATCTCCCCATTAAAAATCTTTCTTTAGAAAGTGGAGCAAAAATTAGTAGAGTAAAGGTAAAAAGTGATGCTGAATTTAAAGACAACCTCAATGGAGCCCTTGCTAAAGACCCAACCAAATCCAATCTGTTTCATTATCAAGAAACTATTAGTGCCTTATATACAGGAATAAATTCTTCTATTAAGGAAAAATTTGATGTTAAATTAGGATTAAGAGGAGAGTACACCCAAATTGAGCAGAATTCTCAGGGTTCTCTAGATAGTACCAACCAAAATAATTACCTAAGTTTTTTCCCATCTGTTTTTCTACTGTACAAAGATACCGATCGACAGCAATGGAAGCTCTCCTATAACAAAAGAATAAGAAGGCCATCCTACCGGAGTTTGAACCCCTTTAGATATTACAAAAACCCTTATACTTATGCCGAAGGGAATCCATATTTACAACCATCGACTGTCCATAATTTAGAACTAGGATATACCCTTGATCAGACCTATACTATTTCGGCTTATTACCAATACAACTTGAATGATGCCACAGATATGGCATTCCAGGAACCCCAGGACGAATACCTGTATTATTCCTACATCAACCTACCTCCTTCTAAACGCTATGGTATGAATTTTTACATCCCCATCACCTTCACTTCCTGGTGGAGCATAAATAATTCGTTAAACCTGTACGCAGTAAAAGAAAATTTCACTTATTTGAACCAGTATATATCTAATCATCAATTAAGTGCAAACCTTTCCTCTACGAACACCTTCAGTATATCAAATGGAATTAAAATAGAATTAAGTTCCTGGTACAATTCCCCTCAAAGATCTTTTATCTATAAAGTAGGGAATACTTTTGATGTGAGTTTGGGAGTTAAAAAAAGCCTATTCAACGATCGAGGTAGTCTAGCATTAAATTTAAGCGATATTTTTAAGGGAAATGTGGCTGAAGTAGATATTAACCTAGAGCAAATGAAAGCAGAATACAGAAATCAATTTGATACACGCTACCTTCGTTTAAGCTTCAACTATAAATTTGGAAAAGAGTCAGTAAAAAACAATAGGAAAAGAAAGGCAGGCAATCAGGAGGAAAGAAACAGACTGTGACCCAAGTATAAATTTACTTGTTTCCCCAAAGGGTCCAATAACCTTTTGGGGTTAGGCATTTAATAAATCAAAAAGAACAAGTCAATTGAAAAGCTAAATCCCCTTCATAACCATCTCCTTCTAAAAATGGGAGAATGTTAGAAGTTGCTATTCCCAATCTAAAAAAACCTGCCCTTGCGGCGAACAATGCTCCTGGTTTAAAACCACTAAAGCTAGAGATCTCTGCACTAGTACCCAGTTCCAGAATGTTATTCCAATTAAAGACATAAGAAGCTCCTAAATATGGAGATTTAATGTTGACACTAATTTTTGTCAAGTGATTAACTATTGTAAGGTAAATCATATGACGGGAATATAAACGCCCAAATCCATCATATGCAGGCAGGCGAAATCCTCCTTGGACCCGAACACGGCTAGGATAAGGCATAGAAAAAGAATCTTCTTCATCCAAATTGCCCCTAGATGCCTTAATAATCTCCTGCAAATTGAAATCATCCACATTGGTGGGATCCAGAGTGCCTTGATCCTGGTAATTAATGACATCCTTAACAAATTTTAACCTTCCAAAATCTAGAAAATTTAAACTTGCAAACCAGTTCTGTTGATAATTAAGGGTAATTCCCGCATCTAATGCTAAACCACTTCCCTTAGATTCCAGAGGACTAAAACCCTTAAAATTCGTGGTATAAAAGTTAAATCCATAATTGGCAAGAATCAAATTCCCCTGATTTTCCAATGACACCTTCCCTTCACCATCATTAGTGGAAAAAGCTGCAATTCCTTGTAAGTACTTTACACGTAGCCCCCATCGCATATAAACATCATTCCAAAAACCTCGTGGATTTTTCAGCTCTATAGGGCCAGCAGCTCCTAAAGTCCACTCTCTGCTATATACACCATCTAATCTTGCATATTGGTCAGCCAAATTTGAAAGATCTCTTAAAGTCCTATTGTAGTAGGCTTGCACGATATTTCCTGAAACTGCCCCACTTCCTTGTGCTCTTTCCGCAACTCCAAAACTTAAAGTAAGTATTTCCTTTCCATAGGTTTGTCCAGGACACCATACTTTACGCTCAAAATTATGATGAGGAATATTCGTTTTTTTGGTGACCTTGAATCCAATATTCAATGGCTCAACTACTGCCATAAAGCCCCCACGATTTTCAGGTTTAACATTGCTTGCTAACTCTCCAGTTTTCTTATCTCCCTTAATAACAGGCTCAATTTCACTCCTTTTAAAAGTGGAATTCCCTCCCCATAAATTTCCTCCCACAATACCTATTTGAAACTTATTAAAATCAGTCCCAAGTGCAGCTGGTTCAAAACGTGCCCTGTTTACAGAAAAAAAGTGAGAGACTGCCAGTGGTGAGGAGTTTTGAGCATGAACCCCTATTAAAGGAAGTAAAAACAAAAAAATAAAAAAGTAGAATCTCATAAATTCCGGAATAGTTAATTACAAACTAATAATTCTTAAAAAACAGGAATTTATATAAAAGTGAAGAATTAAAGGAATAGATCAGAAATTAAATTTTTCAATAGTTTTCCTTCAGAAATTTCAATTGGTATTTATTTAGATAATATTAATTCAACCTTCCATAACTTGAATAATCTTTTACATCTAGCAGGTTTGATATTTCCTTTTTTAATTTCTTAATATCCACTATCCTAGACTGAACATACTTATCAAAAATTTGGAAATGATCTTTTTGTATATAGAACGTCCGTCAGCGCACACGAATGTCTGGAAACGAACAAAACCCTCACAAAAACCTCTATTTTTGGAACAAAAAAGTAGTTTTTCTTCTGGCACATAATTTGGCAAGGGAATAAACTAAAGATTTATTTTTATAAAGGTGCTATTTAATTAGATACATATTTAACCTATGAACTTTATTACCTAAAAGTCCAGTGTTACAATCCATTTTTAAGGATACTTCTGTTCTATAAATTCCAGTATTATGAAAAAGCTTTTCTTCAGTTTCATCCTATTTTCATTTCTATTTTCATTTGCATAC
>NZ_SMMB01000954.1 GCF_009711365.1 Xanthovirga aplysinae
AAAGGTGAAGAGCATCTCTGTACTTTATGCCGTATTGATTTGCCCAAAGTAAAAATGTCTAAGGTTGGGAATTATTATCTTGCTTCAAGGTTTTACGGGAAAATAGACTTAAGGTATACCTTGGCTTATATGAAATTTGTAAAAGGTGGGGTTTCTCAGCAAATCATTCATCAATTGAAATATAAAAACAGACAAGAGGTTGGAGAAGTATTAGGAAACTGGTTTGCTCAAGAATTATTAGAAAAAGGATTTGAAGGACAATTTGATTTAGTGATTCCAGTTCCTTTGTCTGCTAAAAAACTTAAAAAAAGAGGTTATAATCAAAGTGTTGGATTTGCTCGGGTATTGGCCAGTCGTTTACATTCCGAATGTTCTTTGGAGGTATTGGAAAGAGTGAAAGATAGCTCCAGTCAGACCATTAAAAGTCGATTGGAGCGATGGAATAATGTGAGTGAAGTTTTCCAACTAAGGGATGGGGTAGAACTTTTTGATAGGAATGTACTTCTGGTAGATGATGTTTTGACTACGGGATCCACTTTAGAAGCTTGTGCCTTGCGATTAATTGAGCATGGCTGTAAATCCTTAAGTATAGCTGTTATGGCTTGTGCTGATTAAAAAAAGGATCATTTCTAAGCGAGAAATGATCCTTTTCTTTAAAAATTTAAGCACATTGAATTAATGATTAGATCCAGCTCTAATCATGGCACATCTAAATCCAATGGTAGCTGTAGATGAATCTTGTTCCAAGTATCTTCTTGTTCCTGGCGAAAGCCAATATGCTACATCTGCCCATGAACCACCTTTGTATACTCTTACAGAATTGTCGATAAGAGAGTTATATCCTTCCTTGTCATAATCGGAAGCCTGGTCAAAGGTTTCACTATTACGAACTGGGTTTAAATCATTTACATCCATACTAGAAAGTGGACGATAAATATCCTGCACCCATTCGTTAACATTACCTGCCATATTATAAAGGCCAAAATCATTTGGAGGATATTCGTATACATAATCTGTAATCATAGCCCCATCGTTCAGGTTACCTGCAATACCTGCGTAATCCCCTCTTCCTCTTTTAAAGTTAGCCAGGAAATATCCCATCTTTTTGCCATAAGGGTTTCTTAAGGCATGACCATCCCAAGGATATAATCGTTGGTGAGTTTGGTTTTCATCATTCCATTGGGTACCAATCAGTCCCATGGCAGCATACTCCCATTCTGCTTCTGTTGGTAAGCGAAATTCCGGTAGTACTGCTCCTGTTTCCAGTGGAATACTTTCTCCTGTTTCAGCAGCATATTCTTCAAGACCGGCTTCTTCCGCCAATTTCTGGTTTACAATTTTAGTTCTCCATTTGGAATAATCATTTGCCTGCACCCAGCTTACTCCTACAACAGGATAGAATCTAAAACCTGGATATCTTAAATAGTTATCTACATAAGAATCATTAAAGGCTAAATCATTGGCCCAAACGGTGGTATCTGGTAATGCATATTCATAAAACTCTCTGGATGAATCTCTTTTGACATAAAATAAATATTCAAGATAAGCGGTATTGGTAGTCTCGGTTTCATCCATATAGAAAGAGGAAACAGTAACCGTTCGTTTCATATTATCATGAAAACCCATTACATCTTCTTCCAAAGAACCTAAAGTGCTTCTACCCCCTTCAATGAACACCATATTGGGAATATCGGGCATACCTGAATAATCATTGACTTGAAAACCATCTTCGGTGTTATATTCCAGTCCTGTAGTTTTACTCATTGGACCAGGATTTACCGCTGTGGGATGTTTTTTGGAGCAAGAAGCGAGTATTGCTAAGGAGCAGACCAAGACAGTCGTGCCTTTAATAAAGCTCACAATTTTATTCATAGCCTGTTAAGATTTAAAGTATAAAATGCTTTTGGTTAATAGTATTTCAAAGCCGGACACACGTAAGCGATTACGAAGTTAACACACACAATTCAGCTCTAAAATTATAAATTTAATTCAAAGAAAAACCAAAATATACAGCAATAATTTGGTATATAATTTAATGAATAAATTTAATTTGTGTTTTGATTGTAAATAATTGTATTATTTAAACGAAATACAATAACGTTGTAGTATTTTGTGATAAAGAGAAATATTAAAACTAATTCATATTGTAATCAAAGATAATAATATTTTTTTAAAGAAAATGAAAGCGTTGCCCTTAAAAACCCCTGTAAAATTGTTTTGTTTAAAGCATTTCGGTTAAAGTTTGTAAAGCTTGTTGAACAGAGGTAATTTGTTCTATCTTTAAAAGAAGACGTTTGGGGTATTCTTTTATCTTGCACTTTTTTGGTCGGTTTTGGATATAATTTAGAATTCTTCCAAAAATTTCGGATTTGTAGAAAATTTCATTTTCCGATGATGGAAAATAACCTTTTAGGGATTCATTTTTTAGAACAAGTTTTTCAAAACCCAATTTTTCGGCAATCCACCTCAAGCGTACAGTTTCGATTAAATCCTGTACGGTATCAGGCATGGGACCAAAACGATCCTTTAATCCCTCACAAAACTCTTTAAGCTGTTCTTCTCCTTCTAAATTGTCTAGTTTTGAATACAGACTTAATCTTTCGGCTGTATTATTTACATATTCTTCCGGGATTAAAAGCTCTAGGTCAGTTTCAATGGTGCAATCTTGTACAAAGGGTTTTGGTTTTCCATTTGTTTTTAATTCCTCCTCAAACAAATCCTTAAATTCTGTTTCCTTCAGTTCTTGTACCGCTTCATCTAGGATCTTATGATACATATCGAAACCAATATCAGTAATAAAGCCACTTTGTTCACCCCCCAAAAGGTTACCTGCTCCACGAATATCAAGGTCTCTCATGGCTACTTTAAAACCACTGCCCAGTTCGGAAAATTCTTCCAAGGTGCTGAGCCTTTTGCGGGCGTCGGAAGTTAAAGAAGATGTTGGGGGAGATAGCAAATGGCAGAATGCTTTTTTATTGGACCTTCCCACTCTTCCTCTCATTTGGTGTAGGTCAGAAAGGCCAAACATATGTGCCTTATTTATAATGATGGTATTTGCATTAGGAATATCTAAACCCGATTCTATGATATTAGTAGAAACAAGCACATCAAAATCACCATTAATGAAACCTAGCATTGTTTTTTCTAACTTTGTCCCGTCCATTTGTCCATGAGCCACTCCCACCTTTGCATCAGGAACCAATCTTAATATGATGTTAGCTACTTGTTCGATGTCGCTGACATGGTTATGAACGAAAAATACCTGTCCTCCCCTTTTTAATTCGTAGTCGATGGCATCTCTGATAATTTCCTCACTGAAAGCATGAATTTCTGTGGTTACTGGTTGACGGTTTGGAGGAGGAGTCGCAATAATACTTAAATCTCTGGCTCCCATCAGAGAAAAATGAAGTGTTCTTGGGATAGGAGTTGCCGTTAATGTTAGGGAATCTACATTAATCCGAATTTCTTTCAAACGTTCCTTTACCTTCACTCCAAATTTCTGTTCCTCATCAATAATCATCAAACCAAGATCTTTAAAATCTACATCTTTATTGACGATTCTATGAGTACCAATTAGAATATCCGTAAAGCCGTCCTTAATATTTTTAAGACTTTCTTTGATGGCTTTTGTGGATTTGAAACGATTAATATACTCTATCTGAACTGGGAAGTCCTTTAACCGTTCACTAAACGTATGAAAATGCTGCATGGCTAAAATGGTAGTTGGGACCAGTACAGCTACTTGTTTTCCATCATTTACCGCTTTAAACGCTGCTCGAATAGCTACTTCTGTTTTTCCAAAACCCACATCTCCGCATACCAGTCGGTCCATAGGGTGTGCTAATTCCATATCCGCTTTAACATCTGTGGTGGCTGCAGCTTGGTCTGGAGTGTCCTCGTAAATAAAGGAAGACTCTAATTCAGTTTGCATTACACCATCCTTTTCAAAGGCAAAACCAGGAGCATTTTTTCTTTTGGCATATAGACGAATGAGATCTTTAGCAATGTCTTTTACCTTACTCTTTACCCGTTTCTTTTTGTTTTCCCATTCGTGAGTACCCAGTTTACTAATGGTAGGAGGCCCCCCTTCTTTTCCGCTATATTTGGAAACCTTATGTAAGGAATGTACACTTACATAGAGCAGGTCATTGTCTCTGTAAATAAGACGCATGGCTTCTTGTTCTTTCCCAGCAACTTCCATTTTTTCCAAACCTGCAAAACGACCTACTCCGTAATCCACATGGACGACATAATCCCCAGGGCTAAGTGTACGAAGTTCTTTTAAAGTTAAGGCTTTTGACTTCGAATAAGTGGTTTTGGTTTTATATCGATGATAGCGATCAAAGATTTGATGATCGGTGTAGCAAGCGATTTTAAGCAGTGGGTCAATGAAGCCTTCTCTTAAGCTGATATTTAGGTCCTGAAATTTAATAAAGGGGTCAATCTCTTCCAGAATATTTTTCAGGCGGTCCAACTGTTTTGGCTGTTCGGCGACAATGATATTGGTAAATCCTTTTTCCTGATTCTGGCTTAAGTTATTGGCCAGTAATTCAAAATTTTTGTTAAAAGATGGTTGAGCAAAGGACTCTAATTGAAAAGAGGCTTTTTCAGTAAAATAGAAACGGTTTCCAAATTCTATCGTGGTATGATTTTGTAAAGTTTTGCTTATGCTTTCTCTATTTTCAAATAGGTCAGAAGGTTGATGAAGAGAAGTGGTATCTTTATTTTTCTCGAGAATATCCTTAAAATTTATTTCCGCCTTTTGAAAGTGTTTTTCAATTATATCCAGTGTTTGTCCGTAATCTTTAATCCAAATTTTAGTGTCTTTGGGTAGAAAGTTTAAAAATCCCTCTCTCCTTTCTTCTAATAATCGAGTTTGTACATTTGGAATAATATTGACCTGGTCCAGTTGCTCAGTGGATAATTGTGAAATAGGATCAAAGGTTCTAATACTTTCAATTTCGTTTCCAAATAATTCTATTCGAAAAGGCAATTCACCTGCGTAGGAAAATACATCTACAATTCCTCCTCTAACAGCAAATTGTCCTGCCTCATAGACAAATTCAGTAGGTTCAAAATCATAAGAAATAAGGATTTCATATAGAAACTCTGTATCCAGTTCATCTCCTCTCTTTACAAGCAAAGTATTTTTTACCAGTGATTTTTTGTTAATGACCTTTTCAGTGAGGGCTTCAGGATAAGTGACTATTAATTCTCCTTTTGGGCTGAGGTTATTAATTCGATTTAGAATTTCTGCCCGCATTAAAATATTGGCATTTTCAGTTTTTTCAAACTGGTATGGTTTTTTGTAAGAAGAGGGAAACAATAATACCTCCTTTTTATCCTCCAGCAGATTTTGAAGATCGGTATGAAAATAGGCTGCTTCTTCCTTATCATGTAAAACAAATAATTGGGTCTGTTGATTGATTTGGTATATGGCTGCTGCTAGGATGGCATCCATACTTCCTTTGAGACCTTTTAACTGAAGGTGAAGGTTGTTATTTGTACCATTTTTTTGAGCGATTGTCTGGACCAGTCCTTCTGACTGATAAAGATTTAGAAAGTCGGAAATCTTCAAGGTCTAAAAATTTTAAAAAAATTAGATGAAATTATTAAATCTAATTTAAATAATTGGCGGTACCTGTTTTTTCAATAAACAGTATTCTCCGGAAAAGTATTGTTTTTATTTTTTGGAACCCATTCACGAAATATACTCGTTGCTGAGTGGAAAAATTGATAAAGAGCAAAAATAGTAGCTTTTACCATTTGGTAGAA
>NZ_SMMB01000740.1 GCF_009711365.1 Xanthovirga aplysinae
TATCAAAACTATAATCCACCCGCAGTCCACCTACTTCTGAAATTTTCCCAAAACGATAATTTAAACGGACCTCATTAATTTTCCTTACTTCCCCGAAAGTATAATCAATTTTAAGACCTCCAATTTTATCGACATCATCCCACCGGTAATCAATATTGGTATTTCCAATTCTGGTTATCCGGCCCTTGGAATCTCTTTCAATGTGAGCACGAGAATAAGGCATCTGTTGTATATTTTTACTTTGCAGATTGAACAGAACATCTCCTTGTCTGTAATACAAATTACCGTATTCATTGATATAAAAAGTCAAACCTTGAGCCTGAAAATCCATGGTTCTTAGACCATCAATCATCAGGTACCCTCTATAATATGGACTTCCGATACTCGGCGGAATATATTCAATTACCCCACAGGAAGCATTTAAAAGCAGGAAAGCAACTAAGCCAAGATTAAAGAACCTTCTCATCTCTGTAAAAAATTAGTTAAAAAAATAAAATTCAATATGAAGAATTATTGGCTTTGACCTAAGAAACTCTAAATGGTTTAAATAAAAACTAAATTTTTAAAATGAGATTGCTTAATTAAAACCTTTTCTATCGGGAAATGACACAGTTTAAATTGGTAGTATCTGAGAATTTCTCATGGATTAAATTCCACAGGTTAAAAAAAGTAATACATGGACGATTGGAGAAAAATCTTATCAAGAATTTATTTTTAATTTCTTTAAATTTTAAAGGAGCACCGTTATAACAATCATCTTCTCACCAACATATTTAGAATTTCCTGATAATTTTTTTAAGAGAAGGAAGGGAAAAGAGACTAATTTATAATTAAAACTATACTTCCTAATTCTTATTTATCAATAATCCCTAACTGAATCACTCGTCCCCCATTCATATTGGTAGGGTCCGTACTCTTACTAATTACAATCCCATCTTCCGGAGCAAAGTATTCCCCTATTACCTTTCCAAAGGCGTTCCTCACTTGCGCAATCTTATCTCCTTTTTTTAAATAATCTTTTAATTCAACGAGCACCTCCAAAAAGCCACCCTCCACAGTATATATCCAAAAAGAACTTTGGCAAATAATTTGATTTTTCACCTTAGGGAAGGTAAATTTCCCATACATACCTAACCATCCCAGGGAATTCAAAATACCCTTCACTCCTCTTTCGTTAATCTCTTTCTGGTAAACAAATGGGTTTCCATATTCCACCGTAATCGAACTTATTCCCATTAAGGAAGCAGTTGCCCTCAAGGTAGCTGAACGACTGGAAATTTCTCCTACTGATGCCACTTTCGTATCCAAAATGATATCTGCTTGCTGCAAAAAAGCCAGAGCTCTTAAAGTATCATTTTCTAAATCTGCCCTAACATACATACTATTTGCTCTTCCAAAACTGGCGGTATGCATATCTATTAGGAAATCAAATAAAGGAAGAATGTTATGGGTAATTTTATAAACAAATTGTTGACTTTGGTTGCCATATTTTTCCCCAGGAAACAATCGGTTCAAATCATAATTCTCAATAAACAAACGCTGATCTTGATGAATTGCATAAGCATTAATCCCAGGAATGGCAATGATTCGCCCCTTAAGTTGATAAACATCAATTTGCTCAACCAGCTTATGTACTATGGAAATTCCATTTAACTCATCTCCATGAATTCCAGCAACTAAACCAAGAGTAGGTCCTTTAGTTTTTCCCTGAATGATTATTACTGGAATATAAATGGGGAAGCCAAAGGTGTTTGTTCCCATTTCTAATTTATAATTGTAAATCCCTTGTTTTTCCAGTTTAATAGCCTTTAGATCCTCGACCTCAGGATAATCCTGGCCAAAACATTTTAGATTAAGGAAAACAAAAATCCCAAAAAGCAAAATAAAGATCTTTTCCACTCTCATTTTTTCCAATTGAAAAGGAGTCTTTCAACAAGTAATAAACCATCCAACCAAACATAAGTTTATGCAAACACTTTTCCTTTTCAGTGGGACTATTACTCTAAAAAAAATTTTCCTTACCCCATTATTCATAGGTTCTAATTTCTATGCTATGTTTGTCGGGATCTTTTGCATACAAAGCCCAGGTTTCTCCTTTGGCTCCTTGCCAACGTTTGGGTTCACCTTTATTTTCCTGATCAAAGGGGCTATTGCCAAATAAAATATTGGAAGCAATCCACCGCCTTCTTACTTCTTCAAAATCTCCTTTTGGCATGGAGAAGGCATAATGCTCAGGTAATACTTTCTCTGACTTTCTCAAGTCAAAAACCAAATGATCATTAATTCTGATGACGTGGAAAGGCCCTATTTCTCCTTCGTAATGAAAGCCCATAATGTCTGTATAAAATGCTATACTTTTAGGAACATCCGCAACCGAAACAATAGTATGATCTAATTCAATATTCATAATTCTTAACCTTTAAATACGGGAAGAAATACCTCCTCAGAAAACTGTCGAAAGCTTCTGGGTTCATTTCCTGTAATTACTTCTACATCACCAGTGGTATAATCCCCCCAGTTTTCACTATAAGCTTTGGAATAATCTCTCATTACTTGAGCAAACCAATCATCCATTCCCATTTGCAAAAATGCCTTATAAACTTCATCAACGGAAATAGGAACATATTCAACTTGTTTGTCCAAACTTTGAGAAAGTACTTCAGCCATTTGGTAAAATGAAATAGATGCAGGACCTGTGAGGGTATATATTAAACCATCATGCTCCCCTTCTACCAATAATTTAGTGACACAATCGGCAATATCTCGCACATCAACCAATCCTAGTTTACCATCACCCATGCCCCAATACATTTTGCTCTCACATTTAATGCTTTCAAGAGCACCCAATAAATTTTGCATAAAAAAGTGGGGACGAATAATAGTAAAAGGCAATCCGGATTGTATAAGGGCCTCATCACTGATATAATGCATACGTCCATTTTCCGTAGGGGCATCCTCAGCTGCACCTATAGCTGAAACCCGAACATAGTAAGGTGTCCCAGCATGTAAAGCAGCATTTAATATTGCCTTCCCCTGTGCCACGGCATCGGAGTTCGGTGGAGTAAGGGCTAATACTGCATCTACCCCTTCCGCAGCCTTATTCAAAGCCTTCTGATTGGAAAAATCTCCTTCAAAAAGTTGAACTCCCATTTCCCTTAACTTTTCTGCCTTTTTGGAATTTCTAACATAGGCCCGGACTTGAGCCCCCTTTTCCACTAATTGAGGAATGACCAAGCTTCCTATATTTCCTGTTGCACCTGTTACTAAAATGGTCCTAATCATATTAATATTCCAGTTCCAATGAACATTTTAAGAAATAACCTTTTGAAAATTAAGACCCTGGTTGATATCAGGAACCTTTTTACAATGACCCTCCCGAAATCATTACCGGATTTTTCCTTTATAACAAGAAGCCCGATAAGTTGATTTACATTTCTAAAAAAAATCCTCCAGATATAAGAGAATATAAAAATTGAATCCATAAAATTTTGTCTGCTAAAACAACTTAAAAAGTTCAACCAAATACAGGGAAAAATGACCACTTAAATGATAAAGGGAGGACTTCTTTCGAGATTCCTCTAAGTGGATAAAATTTGCAGAA
>NZ_SMMB01000577.1 GCF_009711365.1 Xanthovirga aplysinae
CGCATACCCCATTTTCATTGATTTGAAACCCAGCGTAGGTTTAAGGTCATAAAATCAAATTCCCAGGCATACCAACTACGATAAGTCACTTCACTATGGCCACCATACCTGCTAAGATTCCCAAAATTATGCCGACCACGCTAAATCATCTGTAAACTGCACAAATGGATCATAAAATCCTTCGGACGCTTGCCTATTGCAGGTATTTTTTTGAATATCTGTCCTAAGAGTATTTCGATGCTCCCGGGGTGAATGAATTTTGTTTGTCGAAACTCAAAATTACTTATTTCACCCCTTTTTATTTAGCCTGCCGAAAAAACTTAGGGAGTATTGTTATAGGGATCTGGTTTTATAAAAACCAAGAGGTAAATTTTCTCCTTTTATTTAAAAAGATTTTTGCCTACTGCATCAATGATTCATCGTATCCAGTAGTAGTCCCACCATTTACTTTCCCTGTAAGAATAGGAATTATTTGATTATCATCAGGATTTTGACTCAAGGCACTTTTAAAAATAAAACTACCTCTTAACATAGTCTTAGAGGACCCCACACTTCCTTTAATTATAAAGATACCATTCATATAATTAATACTCACTGTTTGAGATGAATCAATAGCCGTTGAGTCTAAATTCGAAGGGTCGGAAGCAGGTAAAAAGTTAATGATATACCCTGCATTTGGCTTTTTAATATCTAATTGATTCGGCTTCGACATTGATATCTGTCCCAAAAAAGTATTGGTTTGATCATCACTTGTATAAAGGTTATAGGTCAAATTTTTAAATTGTGCCCATATAAAAGGGAATTTTTTATAATAACTTCTCATTACTCCTATACTATTAAGTGTCACATTTTGAAAGTCATCTGTGCTTTTAAAGAAGTTACTTGCTTTATCAGTAATAGTATTAACATCTTCTACTTTTGATGATTCTGAGCTTTCTTCTGCTAATCTAGCAGCATCAGGATGAACATCAGACATCATGTCTTTAAAACTTTTAATTAATGGAGAAGTAGGATCGGCATGAAGGGTTTGGATAAACAAGCCAGCTTCTTCCATA
This sequence comes from Xanthovirga aplysinae, assembly GCF_009711365.1. Classification (GTDB taxonomy): domain Bacteria; phylum Bacteroidota; class Bacteroidia; order Cytophagales; family Cyclobacteriaceae; genus Xanthovirga; species Xanthovirga aplysinae. The sequence continues at coordinate 1,056 of NZ_SMMB01000577.1, forward strand.
GATTTCTGGTTATCTGCATTAATTGTTTGAGGGTCAAACCTAGGCGGGTCAACGGATACTTTTTGTTTGACGTTAATAACGGCCAGCGGATGGTACCAATCAGAAGAACTAATTAACAGTTTGTATACCTTTGAATAAGTTGGTTGACCAGTCATAGGGTTATTATAAGTTTGGTCCAAAACCACAGTACCACTTTGTCCAGATGGAATCACCTGGCCGCCTTCCAATGTGCTTAAAAGCTCCAAACGCTGATTATAAATATTTACATTGCTACCGATATTATTCGATTGCGCCAAAGCAGGTATAATTACCACTGCATCAGTGCCAGAATTATTAATGATCTCGCATTCTTTACTATGATCATTGTCTATGATTGTATTTCCCATACTTATTTCTTATCGTTTATTTTATTGCTTTTTTCTGGCTGATAATATTTTATTCCAAGGTTCTTTAGTTACCCCCTTATAAGAAAATCTAAAGTCACAACTTACACGTGTATTTTCAGTAGTATTAGCATAAGAGCCGTGCTTAAGACAGCCTCCATCCCAAAGAAAAGCCTGACCATATTCAAGATTGATGGGCTCATATATTTCTGATCCATAATCCGTTTCACACCATATAGTAGAGCTTTCAAAGACATTTGTAAAGGGCAGATAACAATTAATTTGATCTAATCGGTGAGTAATATCGACATCTCGATGAAATTTACTAACAGAGCCGGTTCCTGCCAGATGAACCCGCATTTTGGGATGAGCAGAATAAGAAATTTTGTAGCCATAATGTGGACCAAGTATATTGAGCACCCAATAGTGATAAATTTTGTAGAACAAGGATTTATTAGAGATTTGCTGCATTAATTTTCGTAAGACCAGATTGTCATTATAATTCAATTCATTTCTTTCGGTCTGCTTCTTCAATACAATGTGTAATTCATGAAGTTTTGTAACTTTGAATATTTGTTTAGCCAATATTTCCTGAAAAGGGTACTTTTTAATATCATACGTTATAATGATGAAATTTTCTTGCATAGAGATAATATCATGTATGAACCAATTACAATAACTCCATTGATATTAAGTCTAGTTTTGAGATATTAAACTGTTGGAAACAGTCATTTATTTTATTTACTAAAGTCGCAAGTAGGTTTGATTTATATAAGTTCAATCATTTTAGAAATAAAGACATTCACCACTCTACTGGTAAAATTCTGCTTTTCCCATTTATGCCATAAGAGTAACCCTCCTTTTTTGTTGTTATCATAAACTATTGATATGAGAAAGTCTTCGGCCCATTCTGGAATTTCAGGACCATGGTATTTTGGTTTTTTATTGAGCTCCATTGACCCATAACATTTAAATCCATTATACTCCTCACTGGATGAGAAAGTACCATAAAATTCAATAGAGTTTATAAG
>NZ_SMMB01000198.1 GCF_009711365.1 Xanthovirga aplysinae
TTTTCAGATAGATATAAAATAAAGGATTCTACTTATTTTCATGCTCAGGGAAATAGCCGCATTAAATTAGTGAAGTATGATCTATCCATTTAAGAAGACTTTTACGGAGAAGGAATCTCAATTAATCCGCTTTTTATCAGGAATTAGAGTATTTGAAAGACTCAGCCCCGATGAAATAAGTTTATTTCTGCCTTATCTGCACTTAAGGGAGTTTAACCAGAATGAAGTGATTTTTTTTAGGAATGACCCCAGTCAGGCTTTTTATATGATAAAGTCGGGACGTATTTCACTTAATTTTGAGGCGGAGGATGATTACGAAGAGTTAACCATTGTGCATGAAGGTAATGCTTTGGGCGACAATGCATTACTTTTGAATACTCAGCGTCTGTATACGGCCATAACGGTATCAGAAAAAGCGGTTCTTTACGTCTTGCCCCAGGTAAATATTTTGGATTTGTTTGAGGAAAACGTGGAGATTAAAGCCAAAATGATGACTTCTCTTTCTGAGCAGTACAATGCATATACACAAAGGATCTTTAGAGAATATCGCTCCTCTTTTGGGTTTTTTAGTCTAAGCCAAACGATGAAGGATTAAATTAGTAGAAAGGGGCATTAGTGAGGAGGGATTTAGGATAATAATAAATTTTTGACTCCTCATTT
>NZ_SMMB01001171.1 GCF_009711365.1 Xanthovirga aplysinae
TTCTTTTATTAATTTATCCTCATAATAGCCCGTACATACAATGGTGGCAGAGTCTGTTGTTTCTGCTACCCAGAAATTAGAATCTGAAGTGGCTGTTTCCCAATTTTCATCTATTTTGGATATGACTGTGCCCGCAAAATGACGCTTGTTATTGGTAATTCCTGAGCCATGCCATCTTTTTAGTTTCTTATGAATCTCCTCGTGTCCAGAAGCAATTCCAAAAGGACTTTCATAAACTCCGTTTTTGGCAAAAGTATTCACATACCCTTCATTGTCTCTTAAATCTACATAAGCCAGATAACTGTGCAGTAATTCCCGGATTTCCATTTGATCATGAATGTTTTTCATTTTCTTATTCTTTGCGTTAAAAAGTAATTTGACTTGAAGTTTATGGTTCATTATGTGAACGGTTTTGTCCCTCTTTAATCGAATTGGTTTTAGAGGGCTTTCTTTTAATTTCAATCTGTTATTATCCACTGTCTAGGAGATGGGCCCTTTCATTCCTTTTACTTCAAATAGAAATTTTTAATATTCCATTATCGTTTTTAACCCATATTCTATTAGATTTCAATACCTGTTCAAAAAGGCTTTTATTTACTCTATTTTGGGCTTTACCCTTGCATTAAAAGAACTAACACCTTGGGTTTTTAAATGAAGCCCCACAAATAAAAAGGATAGTACTATCATGACTACTGCAGCTAAACCAAAGATCTGGGCCAGATTAAATTGTTTTGCAAGGGGTTGTACTAAAACAGGGGATAAAAATTGTCCCAGAAACAAAGAAGTAGTCAAATAGCCCATTTGTTTTCCTCTTATTTCAGCGGGAGAAAGTTGAATCAACCAAAGGCTAATGTTGGGCATGGTCAAACCTAAACCAAATCCTGAAAACAGCATAGCCAAAATGATGACAGTGTAGTTGTCCCCAAGCCAAACCATAACATATCCCCCTGTCATCAATAAAAGAGCAAGGGAGACAATCATGGGGAAACTTAATTTCTTCTTTATGTTAGAATAGAGCAGAGAAAAAATCGTTGCCCCCACCGTATTAGCCGCTATGGCTATTCCCGAAAGTGCATTTTTTCCCACCCCTAAAGTTTTAAGTAAAAAAGGGATTTGCACCGGCACCATATAGAAAATAATCATCTGGACAAAGGTGATAGCAAAAACGATGAAAACTAATTTACTTGGCTTTCCGGTTTTCTTAGAAGCTTCCGCTCCCGGGGAAGTAATGGATTTTGGCTCCTTCAAAAAGGACAAGGCCAAAGGAAAAACCAAAAGTGAAAAGAGATAAATTAGAAAAGGGTTTCTCCAGTGAAAATCGGCCAGTAAACCTCCAGCCCCCACAAACAGGACCCCTCCAAAGGCTACGAAAGCAGACTGAATACCCATAAATTTTTGCCGTTCGTCTCCTTCAAAATAATCTCCAATGAGGGTAGTCGCAATGGTCATAATGATACCCACGGATATACCTAAGAGGGCCCGACCTATTAAGATATGATACAGATCATTTAAGATAAATGCTGAGGTGCCCCCCAAAGCATATAGTAATAGCCCGATTGTTAAAAGTTTAACCCTTCCATGTCGATCAATAAAACGACCCACAAAGGGGGCTGTTAATGCAATAAACAAGGCAGGTAGTGTTAAGATCAATTTGGACAAAAATTCCGCCCCTTCTGTATTTGCAAATACACTGGCCATCTGAGGGAGGGAAGGGGCAATGGTGGCTCCCGACATTACCGTCAGACTACTGGCCAGTAATAAGGTCAATTTAACTGCGTTTTTTTTCATTTTCTTGGTTAATAAATAATTTACATACAACAACAATTGTTTAATATTCAACTATTATACTTTAAATAAACATGGTTTACTTTTTTTCTCTATTCAAGAAAACCGAATAATTGAAATTATTCGCCCGTTAAAGGTCTTGTACCCTTTATTTGGAAGCTACAACTCCTGGTTGTTTTAAGAGATTCAATTCTTCAGCTATTTCCCACATTTCTGCAATTTGATTTCTTTCAATTCTATAAATAATCATGGCCCTGATACTTATTTTCTTCCTGCTAGGCTGAATCCCATTGAACTCCCCAAGGTGTTGTCCGTCTCCTTGAGCAAAAACCATTACTTTATCTTTTTCGGCTAAAAGGTCCAGGATCGTTATTTTCATATCAAAGGCTCCTACAAACTTTTTAACCATAGCCACCCCACCTTCAGGACCTTCCACTTGTACTGTGCCATTATAATTGTAATCGGATATATAATACTTGGCTATCTCATCATAGTCCCTTGCATTAAAGGCTTTATAAAAATCTTTGACAAGAGCTTTATTCTTATCTTCCAAATTCAATAAATTTTCAAGTACTTCCATTACTTTATTTTGCCATTAAAAAAATAAATGTAATTACAATTGTTTACTATTCAACTATTGGTTAAAAAATTTTATCTTAAGTTTCCAATTACTTTTTTCAAAACCTTTTGGCAAATAGCCACCTCTGATGGATTTACCCCTTCTTGAGCTTCATTTAAGGTCTTTTGCTGAGCAGCTGTCATTTCCTCTCTAAGCTCTTTCCCTTTATTGGTCAAGTAAACCAGTTTATTCCTACGGTCTTGGCGGTCCTCAATTTTTACAACCAGATTCAACTTTTCCATAGCATCTAGCAATTTTGTAATATTGGTCTTGTCCATATTACAGAAATTTGCCAATTCATTTTGGTTGCGCCCTTCTTTGACCCAAAGCGCCGTTAGTATGAACCAATGTCCCGCTGTTAAATCCAATCCCATTTCTTTAAAGTTGATTGCCAATCGTTGGGTCAACAACTTTGCAGCCCGCCTTACCAGGCTCCCAAAGGTTACGTATGGTTTTTCTTTTTCGATCATTTAAAAATTAGTTGACAAGTAAACTAACGTAAAGCAAATGAAATAGTTTTTAAATGGCAAATAAAAAAGGAAAAAAATATGGAAATCAAGTAATTTAAGGTAAAGAAAAACCAGGAACTCAATGAAGAAATTAATAGATAAGAAAATACACAAACACCTATAATAGAGGTATTTAATAACTTTATTTTATGTATTTTTATTCTTATAGGGAATTTCTATTAAAATATTTTCTTTTATTTCACTAACTAAGAAGAAAATCCCTGTTGGCCTACTGGATTATTGTAAAAATCAACTTTTAGGAGAGGTGTGAACAGCGGAGGTCCAAAAAATAAAAAATCCACACAACGCTTATGGCTTCTTCCTTCCTCACCCTCCAAAAAATTACTATAAAACTCTTTTTTTCAAATCATGGAAAGGCACAGTCAAATGAGAGGGATTAATTTCAGTCATAATTTTTAAGGCTTTCGATGTTGGGGGAGCAATAAAAAAGCATGGAAATTATATGTAGAATAGTGCTAACTAAAAGAAAAGATAGTCCCTTCCTCCTCCTGAAAGGGTGAAATTTTAAAACGCATCATCATAGATGTTGGATTATTTTTCTATTACTTTTGAATTTATAAACAACATGTTTTTTTTCATTTCCTATGGATAAAATTAAATTTCCCAAAGGTCGGCTGCTAGAGTTTTCACATCACACCATTGAAAAAGCACAAGAAGGAATTATTTGGATCCATCCGAATGGAAGTATTTGCAGGGTAAATGAGGCTTTTGCCCAAATGCATCATTATTCCAAATATGAAATAGAAGAGATTGGAGCTGTTTTTCAGGTAAATCCCTTCCTTAGTCCTGAGAAATGGAAAGAACATTGGGAGGAAACCAAAAGAAACCAATCCACCATTACTAAAGCCTGGCATAAAAAAAAGGAAGGTGAGAAGTTTCCAGTTGAAATAATAGCCAATTATTTGGAGTTTGATGGGAAAGAGTATTTTGTGGCCTTTGTAACTGATATAACTGAAAAATTAAAAAAAGAAGAAGAGTTAAAAGCTGCATATGCGAAGATAAATGCCTTAAAGAAGAAGGTGGAAGCCGAGAATGTTTATTTACAGGAAGAAATTAAGCTGCAATATAATTTTCAGGAAATTATAACTCAGAATAAAGGGTTTAAAGAACAATTACGAAAAATTGAGCTGGTAGCTCCCACCGATTCCACCGTTTTAATTATCGGGGAATCAGGTACTGGAAAGGAACTGCTTGCACGGTCTGTACATAATTTAAGTAAAAGAGCAAATAGACCATTGGTAAAAGTCGATTGCGGTACTGTTTCTGCTAATTTAATAGAAAGTACGTTATTTGGTCATGAAAAGGGGGCCTTTACAGGCGCTATAAACAAGTCAATTGGTAGGTTTGAGTTAGCAGATGGGGGCACTATTTTTTTGGATGAAATCGGTGAACTCCCTTTAGAGTTGCAGCCCAAGTTATTGAGAGTTCTTCAAGAAGGGGAATTTGAACGGTTGGGGAATCCCAAACCCATTAAAGTTAATGTAAGGGTAATCGCAGCTACCAATAAAGATTTGGAAAAGGCAGTTGAAAAAGGAACTTTCCGTGAAGACCTATTTTATCGATTGAATGTATTTCCCCTGCAAACCATTCCTTTGAGAGAGAGAAAGGATGATATTTCTTTTTTGGTGCAGCATTTTTGCTATAAATTTTCCCAAAAGATGGGTAAAAATATTGAGGTGATTTCTGATAAACTGATGCAGGCCCTAGAGGCTTATGATTGGCCTGGAAATGTACGGGAATTGGAAAACCTTATCGAAAGAGGGGTTATTCTTAGTCAAAGAAACCGACTCGTTTTAGGTGATTGGGCCCCTAAAAAAGATACAAGATCAAAAGCAGCTGCCCTTATTACTTTAGATGATTTACAAAGGAATCATATACTTAAGGTATTGGAAAAAACCCATTGGAAAATAAGTGGTGCAAATGGGGCTGCGGAAATCTTGGGGCTCCATGAGGCTACCCTTCGTTCAAGAATGCATAAATTAGGAATTCAAAAGGGGAATAATCACTAAAATTCCCTTCCCTAATTATTGAATAAAACTACACCTTAAAACAGCGCAAATACCGAAAAACAGGAAGGGTATTCCTTTATATTTCCCTTCCTTATTTAACCCAATCCCTAACACTATTCATTCCCATCTTCTACTCGATTTTTTATTCGTAGTATTTCATTTTTTCGTGATATTTAACGAAAAAATATCCTTTAGATACTCTTCTTAATTTTGATAAAAAATTCATAAACTATTTTAAATCAGTTATTTATAATCAAATCACAGTAGTGATTAATTTTTGGCAAAGTAATTGACTAACACCTTCTCCAAATCATTGATACAACCAACATTCCTATGATTACATAGCACTATGATTTGGTAGTTAAGCATAGGTCTGAATGGAAAAAAGCTTCGGTTAAGTAGTTTAATGAGACAAAAATTTTGAACAGGGAATTCTGAAATGAAAAAACCTCTACTTTTAATAATAGTAATTATTCAATTTTTGCCCCCCCTCTTTGCCCAGGAGGTGGAAGAAAAAAAGAAAAACAGGAAAGCCTTCAGCATGCTTCGGGCCGAAGAAAATTATCGTTTTCTAGGAGATGAGGCCTTGGAAGAGCAGGAATTTTGGGACCCTATCAAATTTATCCCTTTCAATACTTCCAAAAGTATTTATTTAACTCTCGGTGGTGAATTCAGACCGAGATTTGAGTATTTCAAAAATAACCTATGGGGGGAGGCAGAAAATAGCGATATCGCTTTTTATTCTCAGCGTTTGGCGGCTCATGCATCCCTATCCGTTTCCCACTATCTTCGTTTCTATGGAGAGCTTTATCATGGCATGCTTAGCAAAACGGAAAAGGAATATACCCAAGACGATGCTTTAGACCTTTTTCAAGGTTTTGTTGAATTCAAATTTCCCATAAAAGAACAAAATCTGCTGAGTTTAAGATTGGGTAGACAAGAATTATCCTTTGGTTCTTCCCGTTTAGTGGGAATTAGGGAAGGTCCGAACTTAAGAAGGAGTTTTGATGCAGGACGCCTTATCTATTCAACTAATAAAATTAGGGTGGAAGGATTCCTGGCCAGCGAAGTACATGTAAACCCTGAAGAGGGTGCTTTTAATAACCGTAGAAACGAAGACATGGAATTTGCAGGCATCTATGGACGTGTAGATCATAATGGTAAAATTCCCGGTCATACGGAAATTTACTTCTATCATTTCAATATAGAGCAGGCTGCTTTTAGTGATGCAGAAGGAAAAGAGAATAGACAAACCATAGGATTAAGAAGATGGGGACAAATCGGTCGGTCGTTTGTTTTTAACACCGAATTGATGTATCAAATGGGCTCACTTGAAGACAAAAGCATTAATGCCTGGGCGCTTGAACTGGACTATCATTGGCTGATTCACAATCGACGAAACCTTAAGAGTTTGGGACTAAAATTAGATTATGTCAGTGGGGACCGAAATGCAGGGGACAACCAGCTGCAGACGTTTAATCCCTTATTCAACAATCCAGCCTATTTTGGTCTGCTTGGCAATCTTGCCCCTATGAACTTGATTGACATTCACCCTTCAGTTCTCTGGGAATTCAATGAAAACATTGAATTCATTCTGGATTGGGACATCTATTGGCGGGCAAGTAAAGAAGATGGATTATATGCGCCTCCAAGATTCTTAAGCAGGGAGGGACAGGAAGCCCAGGCTCGTTTTATCGGCCATCAAGCGGGTTTTGAATTGTCTTATGCCATTAATCGACACCTAAATTGGAAGACAGAAGTATCCTATTTTATGACTGGGGATTTTATTAAGGAAACTGGAGAACACAAAAACATTTTCCATCTGGCAACCACTTTTTCTTATAAATTTTAAACCAATTTTTTCTTATTAATTAGTATAAAAATGAAACAATTAAAAACAAACTCAAGATCATTTTTTGCTGCTATAGCATTAATGGTAGCTTTTTTATACGGTTCAACTGTTGCTTTCGCACAAGAACCTATTTGGGATGCCAATAAAATTGTATTAACTAAAAAGAAACTGGCACCAGGCGTATTTGGCGTTTTCCCAAAAGAAAGTTTTGATGCCCCTGCTTCCGCCCCAAAACCTACAAGTGGAGGTTTTATCATCGGTGAAAAAGGAGTTTTAATTATTGATTCTTTTTTAAACGGGGATTTAGCTGCCCAATTGATTGCATTGATTCGACAGGAAACAGAATTACCGATTAAATATGTGGTAAATACTTCTTACCATGGTGATCACAGTTATGGAAATTTTGTATTTCCTTCTGAAACAGCCATTGTTCAACATCAGGGAACAGTTGATTACATAAACGCCTATTTTGAGCCAGACAGAAAATGGATGATCGGTAATTTCGGGGAAGGTAGAGGGATGGAAAAAGTAATGCCCCGGGATGCCGACATCATTATCCAACAAGGCGACCAATTAACAATTGATCTGGGTGGTAAAAAGGTGACGATCTATACCTTCGGATTTGGTCAAACTCCGGGTGATTTATACATCTGGGAACCAAATAGCAAAACCATGTGGGTTGGTAATGTTTGGGTAGCCGGCAAGCCGGGGTTACCATGGTTGTTAGACGGTCGTCATGAGGAAGTAGCCGCAACCATGAAAAAGGTAAGAGATTTCCTTCCAGCAGATGCTACCATTGTACCAGGACACCACCTACCAATGAAAAAAGCTGATTTGGATTTTAAAATCGATTATTTGGAAGAATTACACAATCAAGTAGAAAAAGCAGTGAAAAAAGGTTGGAGTCTGGAAAAGACCAAAGAGAAGGTGAAAATGGACAATTTCCGTGGTTATGCCATGTTCGATTGGGTTCACTTTGATGTGAATATTCCAAAAACCTATGAGGAATTGAGCAAGAAAAACTAAGCTGAGAACTCGTTTTTTTGATTATACGGTTTCCTAAAGGAAAGTGAAGAATAAAAAGAGGGAGGACGTAAAGCCTCCCTTCATAACCCCTAATAATTGCTTATGAAAAATATACTAAACCTTTTATTGGCGGCCTTACTTCTGTTTACCGCTTGTCAGGGTGAAAAAGAAGAGGGCTCATCACAGAAGGCGGATCTCATTATAAAAAATGGGAAAATTGCGACCCTGGCCAATCATGATGAAATCGTGGAAGCGCTGGCCATTAAGGATGGTAAGTTTTTAGCTGTTGGAAGTAATAATGAGATAGAGAAGTTTATTGGCAAAGACACCAAAGTGATTGATGCCTCCAAAAGAACGGTAATTCCCGGTTTGAACGACTCCCATTCACATACCATTAGAGGTGGATTGAATTATAACCTGGAATTACGTTGGGACGGGGTGAAATCTTTAAAAAGAGCCCTTGAAATGTTGAAAGAGCAGGCGGACCGTACTCCCGAAGGGCAATGGATCAAGGTAGTGGGTGGCTGGTCAGAATTTCAGTTTGAGGAAAGACGTTTACCTACCTTGGAAGAAATCAATGCTGCCGTTCCTGACAAACCCGTGATTGTGACTTTCCTTTATACTTACGGTATGCTCAACAAGAAAGCTATTGAAGTATTAGGATACGATAAAAATACCACCTTTGCCGGGGCTGAAGTGCAACTGGATAAAAACCAGCAACCTACTGGTCTTTTAATCGCTAAACCAAGCGCGGCTATCATTTATCTTACTTTGGTAAAAACCCCTAAGCTTTCTCCTGAAGATCAATACAATTCAACCCTACAGTACAATAGAGAGCTTAATCGTTTAGGCCTTACCAGTGTGGTGGATGCCGGAGGAGGAGGTCAGTTTTTCCCTGACAATTACCAGGTGATGCGGAAAGTGGCAGATGATAAAAAACTAACGTTAAGAATAGGCTACAATATTTTCAATGCGAATTCTCCTGGCAAGGAGCTACAGGCCTGGAAAAAATACCTTACACTGGTAAAACCTGGAGATGATTATGACCTTTTCCGTCCCAATGGATATATGATGGCCGGAGCGGGAGAAAACATTGTATGGTCTGCTGGAGATTATGAAAACTTCTTACAACCTCGACCTGAATTGGGCCACCATATGGAAGCAGAATTAGAAGAAGCTGTGACGCAATTTGTGGAAAACAAATGGCCTTTTAGAATTCACGGTACTTATGGTGAATCTATTGAGCGTTTTCTGGATTTATTTGAGAAAATCAATGAGAAAACCCCTTTTAATGGCCTGCGCTGGATTATTGATCATGGAGAAACAGTTTCCGAAGAATCATTAGACAGAATTAAAGCACTTGGTGGTAGTATTGCTATTCAAAACCGGATGATGTTTCAGGGAGAGTATTTTGTGGATAGGTATGGCATAGAGACTGCCCAACATGCTCCACCAATACGAAAAATATTGGAAAAGGGTATTCCTCTAGGTTTAGGAACTGATGGAGCTAGAGTTTCCAGCTACAATCCCTGGTTAGCAATTTACTGGATTACAACAGGAAAAACCTGGGGAGGCTTGAAGCATTTGTCTCAAGAAAATATTCTGAACCGTATGGATGCCCTTCGTCTCATGACTTATGGCAGTGCCCAAATCACTGGTGAGGAAGCATTAAAGGGGACTATAGAAAAGGGTAAATTTGCTGATTTTGTTATCCTGGCCAAGGATTATTTCACTGTAGATGAAGAGGACCTTAAAAATATGAATGCAGTATTGACGGTGGTAAATGGGGATATTGTCTATGGTGAAGAAGAATTCGCCCATCTGGCACCAGAAATTCCAGAAGTTAGTCCGGCTTGGTCCCCTGTGAAATTTTATGGAGGGTATCAGTATTAATTCCTTTTAAAGTATCTGGTGTTTTGGATTTATTCAATTTTTAACCTGAGACCTAAAGTGGCATTTATGACTTTTTAAATAAAATCCGTCCTGCATCGGAAGTGTAGGGCGGGTTTAAAATACTCGAACTAATTGACTCCTTTATTTGATCAACTCTCCCATGAGCTCAACCATCACCTATAATATAAAAATTCAGGCTCCTACAAACTAATTAAGCCTTTGTTTTCCCATAGTTTTTGCCCATCTTTTTCTGATTTAAAATTATTTTAAACTTCCATTTGGAGTTTTAATGATAATTATTTTTGTGTTTACTTATTCCCTTTTTCTTGAAATCTAATTTTAAAGACAGTGGGACTAATTTTTCAATGAGTGAAGAGAATTATAAAGGAGCATTAAAATGCTTCCATTTCAAATATA
>NZ_SMMB01001098.1 GCF_009711365.1 Xanthovirga aplysinae
CCAAAAAATTATGGTCTACCAAGAAATTAATGATTTGTTGCCCCACAATTAATAAGAATATTGCCAAAAGAAGCACTATAACCAAAAGAAAAGTAAGCACCCCAGCTACCCACCTAAGTTTAAGAAATCCCCGACTTTCACGCGTGTGTCGACAGCGGTTAAAGGCTGCCATTAAAGCAGCCATCCCATTGGTAGACATTAATAGGGCAAAGGCAAAACCAAAAGACATCAACCCACCTCTTCTTCGGCTTAGGATATCATTAATGGTAGCAGCAGTAGATTTAAACAAGCTACTTGGCATGACTTCCTTTAAGAAATCCATTATTTGATGGTCCAATCCTTCAACAGGTATATAAGGAATAAGTGTAAAAAGGAAAATAATGGCAGGGAAAGTAGCTAATGTAAAGCTAAAAGCTACCCCATTGGCCACTTGAAAGACATTATCCTGAACAATTTTTCTTAAAAAAATTTGAATAATTGTATACCAGGATACTTCAGATTCTTTTAATCGAGTAGCCCTCAAGCGCTCAATTAAACGATTGTAGGAACGGATATTCTGAACGTAATGCTGAATCCTACTTTTCATCAAAAAGGGGTCTCCATATCTCTAGTAAATAATCAGGAGCTTGGCAGGGACGTGCAGTTTCTCTGTCTACAAATACTAGAGTCGTTTCACCTGTATTCAACAATACTTTCTCTTGATTAAATACTTTATAGTGAAAGGTCATTTTTACGTCTGGAGCTGTTTCCATTGTTACCTTAATAGTTAACAGGTCATCATATCTTGCCGGTTTCCTAAACCTACTTTTAATATCAAGGACTGGCAGCATAATGCCCGCTTCTTCCAGTTCCTTGTAGGTAATGCCCAGATTTCTTAAAGCTTCGGTTCTGCTTTCTTCATAATAGAGGGCATAATTCCCATGGTAAACAAAACCCATTTGATCGGTTTCTCCATACCGGACTCTGATTTTGTGCTCAAAAACAAACATAATTAAAAAAATTCCCTTTCATTTTCCAATACAGCAAGGCTTACTAAATCTGTAAAACGGTAAAAGTAAAAAACACATCTCGCTTCCATGTCCAACAATTTTATTAAGAGCTCCCCCATAACACCAATTGAACAAAAAGGTTAAAAGTTATTTGTAGATGCTAATAGCCTAATAAATCAATCTTTTTTGAAAGAAAAATAAGATAAATTTCTCTAAAAGACATTTTGGACCTATTTCAAGAATATGAATTAAATACATTTTACCTGAAAAGTGAAAAATTAAGATAAAAAAGCAGAAATAAGCAGAATATTGGAGAATAATTTGAAATCCTAAACAAAGATGATAGATAAGAAGTATGGATACAAGAATTAGAAATTAAGAATTATCTCAACCACAAATTGAATTACATTTATGAATAATTCTTAATTCCTATGTAAATCTAATTGTTTTATAGTGATGTATCTACCGGTAGATACGAGATTTATTTAATGCTTTTTGAAATCGACGAGCATTATTAAGATGCTGTTTTAGGGTTTTGGCAAAATTATGGTAACCCGTAAACTCTTCATCGGCACAGAAATAAAGATAATTGTGTTTTTCATAATTTAAAACTGCATTTATTGCAGCAATGGAAGGAACATTAATCGGGCCTGGTGGTAATCCGGTATATTTATAGGTATTATAAGGAGAATCTATCTTCAAATCTTCTGTAAGCACTCTTTTTATAGTAAAATCTCCCAATGCAAAAACTAATGTGGGGTCGGCTTGTAATGGGATATTACGTTTCAGGCGGTTTATATATACCCCTGCTATTTTAGGTGCTTCGTCCATTTTGGTGGTTTCTGCCTGGACAATTGAAGCCAATATAGATACCTCAATTGGGCTTAATCCAATATCTTTCGCTTTCTTCAACCTTTCTTCATTCCAAAATTGCTGATATTCCCAATGAAACCTTTCAAAAAGTTCTTTAGCACCAATATTCCAATACACTTCATAGGTATTGGGAATAAACATTGCTGGTATGGTATAGGAATTAAACCCATACTTTTGAATAAGTGAAGTGTCATTCAATACTTTTCCAAATTCAACACTATCGATTTCCAGCTTTCGAGTAATCTTTTCACTCAATTCATCTTTTAAACGCACATTATTGAATGTCACATGCACAGGAACCTGCTTTCCTGACCGAAGCATTAGAATAGCTTCCCGGTTAGACATATCTGCTTTCAACAAATAGCGTCCGGGTTTAACATTTTCATCATACTTCATGAGTTTAGCCAAAACGCTGAAAGCAACCAAATTTTCCACATAATTGCCCTTAAAAAGGGTATCTTGCACAGTTTTAAAATTTGCACCCTTTGGAATATATATATATTTATCTTGCTTGCCTACCAACAAGTTGGGCGTAGTTATCATTTGATAGACGTATAGGCAGAATGTTGATAAAAATACAGAAGCAAAGACCATTAAGGCCACCAGAAATTTCTTGTTCTTAATCATAAAGGCAAAAATAAGAATTACTTTTTTAAACCGCCAAAGCTTAACTTTAATTGTACTCCTTCAACAATGGAGCCAGATTTTTCCAAAAAAAATAAGTGTTTCAACCTTTTCTCCATTGAATTTCAGTTAATAATTTACTGCTTTTGGTTTTTCTTAGTGTTTTTTATTTACCTATTTGCCGCCAAATTCAATTTAAGTATAGTACAATTCAAAATTTCCCATAAAGGGAACTAGAGGGGCATAGAATCTAATTAAAAAAATAATGGCTGCGGAGTACTTTAAAATTCATCCGGAAAATCCACAACAAGAAAAAATCAACCGGATTGTAGAAATATTAAGAAAAGGAGGCGTAATTATTTATCCCACTGATACCATATACGGTTTGGGATGTGATATTTTCAATAGTAAGGCAGTTGAAAAGGTATGCAGGATTAAAGGAATTAAGAAAGATAAAAGCACTCTTTCTTTTATTTGTGATGATCTAAGTCAAATTTCGGAGTACACCAGAAACGTCAGCACTCCGATCTTCAAATTGATGAAGAAAGCCCTACCCGGACCCTTCACTTTTATTCTGGACGCTACCAGTAAAGTACCTAAATCTGTCAATGCAAAAAGAAAAACCATCGGGATACGGATCCCTGACCACAATATCCCTCGAATGTTAGTAAAAGAGTTGGGAAACCCGATTATTACAACATCAATTCGGGATGAAGATGAATTTCTGGAATATTCTACAGACCCCGAGTTGATTTATGAAAAATTCAGCAATTTGGTAGATGCCATTATTGACGGAGGCTTTGGTAATAATATTGCCTCTACGATTGTGGATTGTTCAGGAAATGAAATTGAAGTAGTACGCCAAGGTATGGGTGATATTGAGCCATTTCTTTGATGGCCCTAAAGTTAGCCCCCTTAAAAATAATTTAGTTAACCTTTTTCTTCAATTCTTTCCCTTTCCTTTCTCTTTTTTTCTGCCCTTATATTGTGTTTCCATCGCCTATGGGACCATAACCAATCCGAAGGGTTTTCTCGAATACTTTGTTCTACCAATTCAATGTATTTCTTTGTGATATAGTGTTCCTTAGTTTGGAAAGGGGGCTTATCAATCTCAATAATTTCAGTTTCATAATGTCCCCTTTTAACTCTTTTCATAGCCACAAACATCACAGGCATTTTATTTTTCAGAGCGATCCTCTCAGCCCCAAAAAAGAAAGTCGTATCCTGTCCAAGGAAATGAGTGGTAAAACCCTTTTTAATATTTTGAGGTCCTTGGTCAGAAACCATGACTAGTAAACGGCAAAGGTTTCTCCTTTCTACCATTTGACGAATAAGGGTTCTCTTTTCAATCATATAGGTACCCAAATGACTGCGAACCTCCTTCATAAACCGGTCGGAGAGTTTATTGTGAAGAGTCTGATAAACGGCATCAATTTGAAAGTCAGAATATAGATTAAAAACATAAGACAACCATTCCCAATTTGCCTGATGAGAAGTCATGACAATGATGGACTGTCCTTGTGAATAATACTTATGCCAGATTTCAGGATTTTTGATCTTCATTCGCTGACGAATGTCCTTTTCTGAAATAGAATACCCCTTAATAACTTCCACAAACAGGTCGGTAAGATTTTTATAAAACTTCTTCGCAATTAGTTTAATTTCTTTTTGATCTTTTTCAGGAAAGGATCTGGTCAAATTGGCCATAACTACACTTTTCCGATATCCGATGAGGTAATAAATCAAAAAATATAAAAAATCCGATGCGGCATACAGAAGCCAAAATGGGAACCTCGATAAAAGCTTTAAAAGAATCATGTAATGATATAAATTTCATTCAGTTAATATTTCCTTATACTATATCCCCCCTTGCTTGGTTCTATAATCGTACTTAATAGGTATAACCTTATTTCTGAATATAAAACCACCATAAGCCAAAAAAGTATTAGGTGGAAAAGAATTAGTTTCTTTTCAATAGTTACCCATAGGTTTTTTTGCCATTAGTCGTAGGATGCTGCAAATTTATATAAATTGCAAAATAAAAATGCTGCGTGAAGGAAAGTAAGGGAAAGGAAGCCATGAAAAATAATGCTGTTTTAATTGATTTACATTATCTACCCTGTTTGGAGTATTTTGTCTGTCTTTCGAATTATACTCGGTTGATCGTTGATATTAATGAACCTTACCAGAAACAAACCTTTAGAAACAGGTGCCATATTCTGACCTCACAAAAGGTTGAAACACTATCGATCCCAGTTTTAAATGGAAATAGTAAACCAAACATAAAAACCCTTAAAATCGACTACAAGCAAAAATGGGTTAACAATCATTGGCGAGCTATTCAATCAGCATACGGAAAAGCTCCTTTTTTTGAGTTTTATGCAGATTTTTTTCACACTGTTTTTTATAAGAGAAAAGAATATTTGATAGAATTAAATCTGGAATTTCTTAAATTATGTCTTAATTTTTTAAATCTGGAGATAGATTTGGAGGTATCGGATAGATTTTTGCTGGAAGTTCCACCAGGAGTAGATGACCTACGTTCAGTGATCTATCCCAAGGAACCGTTTACTAAAAGACATTTTTACAATCCTTTTCCTTATCCACAGATTTTTGGAGAAAATTTTTACGGGAATTTAAGTATAATTGACCTTCTTTTCTGCGAAGGACCGAATGCAAGACAGATCCTAAAAAATTCTGTTCCGGTAAAAGAGTAAAACAAATATCTTTTCTGAACCGTTTTATTATTGTATTATAGTGGGTGTGAGTTTTTGGGCCCAGATCTTGGCCCTTATTTTTAATAATTATGAAGGCCGAATTAAAAGATTTAAATTTATTATATTATTTCCTGACTTATGGAAGCAAAATTTTCAAATAGAGTTAAAGAAGTTATTTCACTGAGCCGGGAAGAAGCCCTTCGTCTGGGGCATGATTATATAGGAACTGAGCACCTTTTATTGGGAATGATAAGAGAAGGGGAAGGTGTGGCTATTAATCTCCTAAAAAAATTAGGCATTTCACTAGATGAGCTGAGAAATTCTGTGGAACAGGCGACAAAGGGGACCGCTACAGGAAATTTGAAAAATGTGGCTAATATTCCTTTAACCAGACAATCAGAAAAGGTGCTTAAAATCACCTATTTAGAGGCCAAAATTTTTAAAAGCCAGCTGATTGGAACTGAGCATCTTCTCCTTTCTATCTTAAGAGATGAGGACAATATTGCTACACAAATTTTGGAAAAATTTGAAGTCAACTACGATGTGGTAAAAGAATTACTCGAGTATCAAACAGAACAACCCCTGTCATCTTCGGATACGGATGACAGTGATGAGGATTCTTCTCGAATCTTTGGTGGGGGTTCATCCTCTTCTTCCAAAGAATCTAAAGGAACTGAAAAATCTCGTACGCCTGTACTAGACAACTTTGGTAGAGATTTGACTAAGTTAGCTGAAGAAGACAAGCTAGACCCAATAGTGGGTAGAGAAAAGGAAATTGAAAGAGTTGCGCAGATCTTGAGTAGAAGGAAAAAGAATAACCCAATTCTTATTGGTGAGCCAGGGGTTGGTAAAACCGCCATTGCCGAAGGTCTGGCTCTTAGAATCATTCAGAAGAAGGTTTCCAGAGTTCTTTTTGATAAGCGAGTGGTAACCCTCGACTTAGCTTCTTTGGTAGCAGGGACAAAATACAGAGGTCAATTTGAAGAGCGAATGAAGGCGGTGATGAACGAATTGGAAAAATCACCGGAAGTTATTCTTTTCATTGATGAGCTGCACACCATTGTAGGAGCAGGTGGAGCCAGTGGTTCCCTAGATGCTTCCAATATGTTTAAACCTGCTTTAGCAAGAGGTGATATTCAATGTATTGGAGCTACAACATTGGATGAGTACAGACAATATATTGAAAAAGACGGAGCTTTAGCCAGACGTTTTCAGGTAGTAATGGTCGATGCCACTACCCCTGAAGAAACAATGCAAATCCTGGACAACATTAAGGAGAAGTATGAAGACCACCACCATGTTTCTTATACGGAAGAAGCTCTTGATGCCTGTGTGAAGCTTTCTGACCGCTATATCAGTGATCGTTTCCTTCCGGATAAAGCCATTGACGTGTTAGATGAAGCAGGTGCCCGAGTACACATTAACAACATTCATGTACCTGAAGAAATCGTTTTGCTTGAGGAAGCGATTGAACAAGTCAAAAAAGAAAAAAACCAGGTAGTGAAAAGCCAAAAATATGAGGAGGCTGCTCAACTACGGGATAAAGAAAAAAAATTACTCGACCAACTGGAAGCAGCTAAGAAACGCTGGGAAGAAGAAACCAGAACTAACCGCTATGTAGTCAACGAAGATAATGTAGCAGAAGTAATTGGTATGATGACGGGAATTCCGACTCAAAGAATTGCTCAAAATGAGGGTTCCAAGCTTTTAGGCATGTCGGAGGAACTTACCGCAAAAGTGATTGGTCAGGATGAAGCTATCAATAAATTAACCAAAGCCATTCAAAGAACAAGGGTTGGATTAAAAGACCCAAAAAAACCTATAGGATCCTTTGTATTCCTAGGGCCTACCGGTGTAGGAAAAACGGAATTAGCCAAGGTAATGGCTACCTACCTTTTTGATAAGGAAGACGCACTTATCCGAGTGGATATGAGTGAATACATGGAGAAATTCTCCGTTTCCAGATTAGTGGGGGCGCCTCCAGGCTATGTGGGTTATGAAGAAGGTGGACAGCTTACTGAAAAAGTAAGACGTAAGCCATATAGTGTTGTACTTTTAGATGAAATTGAAAAAGCGCATCCCGATGTGTTTAACCTTCTGTTACAAGTACTGGACGACGGAATCTTAACCGATGGTCTAGGTAGACGTGTGGATTTCAGGAATACTATCATCATCATGACCTCTAATATTGGTGTAAGGGATCTAAAGGACTTTGGATCGGGTATAGGCTTTGCCACCCAGTCTAAAATGGGTCAAGGTGATGAATTGATGAAATCGACCATTCAGAATGCCTTGAGGAAAACTTTTAGCCCTGAGTTCCTGAACCGCCTGGATGACGTTATAGTCTTTAATAGCCTGCACCGCGAACATATACATCAAATTATTGATATTACGCTGGCAAAGCTATTTGAAAGAATAACTACTTTGGGATATCACGTAAAACTCACTGAAAAAGCTAAAGACTTCTTGGCAGAAAAAGGGTATGATCCTCAATATGGTGCAAGACCATTAAACAGGGCCATTCAAAAATATCTGGAAGATTCAGTGGCGGAGGAGATCCTGAAAGGGGAAATTGCAGAAGGTGATATCATCAAAGCAGATCATGACAGCAAAAGTGAACAACTAACTGTTTCCGTTGTGAAAAAGAAGGAAGAGAAACAAGAAGAATAATTAATAGTGAATAATTATAAACATAAAAAAGGCATCTATACGATGCCTTTTTTTATATTCTTCCATTTATGTTTTTAAACATTATACCAAAACAAAAAGTTAATAATCAAGGGATAAACTTTAAGTATTAAATGAATTTTGCAAATCAGAAAAAGTAAAATATTTCC
>NZ_SMMB01000939.1 GCF_009711365.1 Xanthovirga aplysinae
TCTACACCGGAATTACTTGAAGAATCCAAAATATTGGTCAAGGAGCTAAAGGGAAAATCAGAAGCTGAGATTGCTCAACTGATGAATTTAAGTGAGAAACTTGCTACTCTAAATTTTGAGCGATTCCAGGAATTCCATTTCCCCTTCTCAATAGAGAATGCCAAACAAGCACTTTTAGCTTTTAAAGGAGATGTATATACTGGTTTTGATTTAGATAACTACAGTGAGGAAGATTTTCATTTCGCACAAGATCATATACGTATTTTATCAGGCTTATATGGTCTATTAAAACCTATGGACCTGATTCAACCTTATCGTTTGGAAATGAAAACCCCACTTACCAACCCGAGAGGAAAAGATTTATATAAATTTTGGGGAAATCGAATAACAAACTTATTGAACCAACAGTTAGAGGAACAGAAAGAAAAAATACTAGTGAACCTAGCTTCCAATGAATACTTCAAGGCTATTGATACTAAATCCATAAATGGTCGAATTATCACACCAATTTTTAAAGAAAATAAAAATGGCCACTATAAGGTAATAGGTTTATTTGCCAAAAAAGCACGTGGCGCCATGGCAGACTATATCATTAAAAACCAAATGGAAGAAGTAGAGTATCTAAAGGCTTTTACAGAAGGTGGCTATATTTTCAATGAGGAATTATCCAAAACTAACGAATGGGTTTTTACAAGAGGGTAAATTAAATTGAAAGTTAATGATGACTGTAGAGGCTGAAAATATTGCATGACTAGAAATTTGTTCATTTCCCTTAAGGCATTTTATGGGAAATTTATAATTGACAAAATAAAAAAACTCATAAACAAAAAAGCAGATGAGATTCATCTGCTTTTTTGTTCATCTGTGGGTAACCTCTAAGATAATTTAATTTTGGTTGGGAAGAAAAGAATAATCTTTGCCGTAATCTAACATTTGTTCCACAAAATCCATTGGGTACTCCACTTTAACATCTACAATTTCCTCATTTTCCATTACTGGAATTAATTTAGGCTGAATAA
Organism: Xanthovirga aplysinae; assembly: GCF_009711365.1. Taxonomy (GTDB): domain Bacteria; phylum Bacteroidota; class Bacteroidia; order Cytophagales; family Cyclobacteriaceae; genus Xanthovirga; species Xanthovirga aplysinae. The sequence continues at coordinate 1,020 of NZ_SMMB01000939.1, forward strand.
AACCGGAATATGGTGCAGTGTGCAAATGCTGATAACGCTCCTTTACTTCTTTCATTAAGTCCTGGTCCGCGATTACCCCATAGTTTTCAATAAGTGCTTTTCCAGCCTTAAAATCTCCTTGTGAAATAACTCTTTGCACTTCCCTTAACAATTCTCCAAAAAGAACACGAAGTTTCTGATAATCATTAATCACAAAAAAGGTCTTTCCATCTTTTTCCACTCTTTCGATTACGTTATCTTTCTTTCCTTTTTCAAACACCCAGGCGGCAACCATCTGCCGATTCCTCATATGTGCCTCTTCAATATTTTCTCCTTCCTTTAATCTTCGAAGCTGCAGCATTAAACCATTTCGGATATAGCTATCGTACTCTGTTTTTCCCACTTCTAAAGATGGCATCACCCCCAACTCCATTAACTTTGGATCCATTAAATAATACAAAGCCACTAAATCTGCCCTTCCTTCTTCCAAAGCTGAGGCATAGTTTTTCAGGGTTTCTGCAGTAGTTCCCACACCTGGTTCTAATTGTCCTGAAGCATGGCCAATCACCTCATGCATAGCGGTATGAAGATCACCTGACAACACTCCATATTTCTTCACTCTATCCTTTTCCTCCTGGCTATAACCAAACTCATCTATTACTCCTGGTCCACTGGCTTGCTCGTATGCCTCAAGGATATTACCCAAAGAAACTGACTTGGAACCATAATTTTTTCTTATCCAAGAAGAGTTAGGCAAGTTAATCCCTATCGGTGTGGAAGGTGCAGCATCACCTGCCTCATTTATAACAGTAATCACTTTATAGGTCACACCTGTAACCTCTTTTTTCTTATGTTCATCCATTATTGGAGAATTATCCTCAAACCACTGGGCATCGTGCGCCAACATAGCCATTCTTTTACTAGCCACCGGATCCTTAAAAGAAAGAACGGATTCATATGACCCTCTATAACCCATTGCATCTCCATACACTTCAATAAATCCATTGGTAATATCAATTACAGAGGCTGTATCTTTAACCCATGCAATGTTATAAGCATCAAAATCCTTTAAATCACCAGTTTTGTAATACTTTGTTAATTTTTCTAAAGCGTCCTTTTGTTGAACATTCTCAGCCACTGAGGCCGCTTTCTCTAACCAATAAACTATTTTTTCTATGGCTGCAGAATACATTCCTCCTACTTTCCAAGTTTTTTCTACCAATTTTCCATTTTCCTTAGTCAACTGTGAATTTAAACCATACAATGGAGGTTCAGGATCATTTTTATCTATTATCTTTTTATAAAAATTCTCCACTTCCTGCTTACTAACATTCCTGTAGAAATTATTAGCCGACTCTTTCACATTATCAACATTGCCAGCCAAGTTCACCCTTTTTGCATCTACATTCGCATCAAAAATAATAGGTCTCATTCTCTCCTCGAAATCTTCCAATCTTTCTCCTTGATTAAATGGGAAAACAGCTTCAGAAGAATTTTCAAGTAAATTCTTCAAATATCCAGGAGAAAAATCTGGTACTAATTTTTTGGTTGAATAATGATGATGGATACCATTACTAAACCAAACCTCCTTTGCGAATACCATAAAATTTTTAAATTCATCCGACTCCCTGTCTCCCTGAAAGTGTATTACAATTTGTTCAATCATTCTTCGGACAGTCAGGTTATTCCTATAATTTTGATCATAAATAATATCTCGACCTGATAAGCCAGCTTGGGATAAGTAGTAAGCAAGTTTCTTTTGTTGAAGGCTTAAATCTTCAAACCCTGGAACCCTGTACCGAAGAATTTGTAGATTTGCAAACTGATCAACTTTGTATTTAAATTCTCCTTGTTCAGCTAGAGGTTGTTCTCCCCTCTGTTCAGTTACTTGCTCATCCTTTTCCTTCTTCCCACAACCGAATACCAACAACGCAATTAGAGGAAGAATAAAGAATTTATGATGCTTTTTCATAATCTTTTATTTTGTTTTTGATTTACAATCTAAATTAAAAAAGGAGGAATTGACCCTCCTCCTTTTTTTCATTATGCATTACTATTTTGCCTTGCTGCCCAACCAAGCCTCTCTGGCCTTTCTTTCCTTTTTTGAAGGCTTTTTAGCATCATTCTCGATCAGGTTTACCTGAAGCCAATTGTCTTCTTCTAACACCATTTGAACAGTTTTTTCCTTCCCTCTTTGCAAAAATTTCACCTCCACAGACTGACCTGGCTTTGCTTTTTCCTTGAAAGACTTAAACTCCTTTGATGTACTTAAAGCAATCCCATCAATACTTTGTAATACATCACCTTTTTCAATTCCTGCTTTATACAAAGGACTTCCTATGAACACTGTGGAAGCAACTTTTGTTTTACCATCCTTAAAATCAAGCCTTGTATTTCCCATGGAAGCTATACCTGGATTTGCTTTAGAAAGACTAACCCCTACCCTTGCCAATAATTCTACCATATTTGGAAGTTCACTTTTCCAAACATATCTGTTAAAGAAATTCTGAGAAAAATTCTTATCCGCAGTATATTCCTCTAATAATTGGGACAAAGCCCTAACTGTATATTCTCTTTCAGGCTTTCCAAATCTTTCCCAAGCCAATTGCATAAAGCCATCAAGTGATTTGTCTTTGAATTCAGTTCTTAATTTGATATCCAGGACCAAACCCAAAACACTTCCATAACTGTAATATGAAATAAAGGTATTACTTCTGTTAACCTCATCCACAGATCTGGCAGCATCCACAAAGGGAGCCTGATAGCTCATCTCCACCGGAGAGAAAAACTGACGGCCAGGAGAATTCAATACATAATTTAAAGTACCCGTAAGGCCATTAACATATTCCTCCTGACTCAAAATACCAGCCCGACATAAAATTAAATCATCATAATAGGAAGTAAAGCCCTCACCAAACCATAATTCCCCAGACATATTCTGACTGTCAAAATCAAATGGTTCTAAACTTTCTGCTCGAAGCCGTTCCATGTTCCAGGCATGGAAAAACTCATGAGACATTGTTCCCACATTTCTTTTAGCAGAAGTATTTAATGGTCTCGTTCCTGTAACAATAGTAGAATTTCTATGTTCCATGCCGTCACCAAAAACCCAAGGAAGATAATCAACCAAGAAAGTATAAGTTCCATAATCAAAATCAGGAAATTCCCCAAAAACGGCCTTTTGTTCATTTACAATTGCCTTTGTCCATTCTGTATAACGATCTAACTCTTCTGAAGTCCCCTGGTGATGGAGTACTAAATTAAAAGTATAATCCTTACCCTGAGAATTTACAGTCCAGCTTCTTTGCTGGTAATCACTAATTTCCGTTGGACTGTCCATAAAGTACTGCAAATCTCTGGCAAAATAACTCCCATCTTCCAACGGTTTTAACTGAGTGGCTACCTTCCAATTCAAATCCTTACGAACATTGAATTTTACTTTGACAGGCCTATTTTCCAAAGCGGGAGCAAACATAAAGGTGGCTGGCATATTAAGATGGGCATGAGTCTCGTCAATCCCTACATAGGTACCATCGGCATGATCTCCAAACAAAGTATAAGTGAGCCGAACAGTACCATCATGGCCAACAACTTCCCATTGATGAGGAGTGGAGCGATAAACCTCTAGCTCAATTCCCTGGCTATTATAAGCATGCACATTATACACATTCTTAGCAAATTCATGCAAAGCATATCGCCCTGGTGAAGAACGACTCATATGAACTTCCAACACCTTATTCTCAAGATTAGGAAAATCAATACTTATTTCAGCTTCATGATGTACAGCATTTTCGAATGAAATCTCATAAATGACCTCATTCTGACCAAACGCAAGGTGACTTATAAAGATTAAAAGGGAAAACCCGTAAAAAATGGTCTTTTTCATATAGTTATGCTATAAATGTTAGTTGATAAAAATACGCAACTAATGTATACCATCTAAAGCAATAAAATAAGTATTACATCACTTTTTTGAATTATATTGATGATTGGATAAACAAGAACCCATCTAAATTTTATAATTTTGATTTTTACATTAAAGAGTTTCTATCAATAGACCATCACTCTTGCTGGCAAATTAAAATTTCAAAAGGAAATAAAAGTTTAAACAGGGTTGTTTTGGCTAATTTTTTGTGGTTTAAACAAAATCAAACCTAAACCCCTTTAATAGATAAAACTATTATGAAGAAGATTATCATTCTACTTCTAGTGTTAATTGCGGGTATATTTTACCCCGAAAAAGCAACAGAAAAAAGCTTAAAAGGCCTCCCTACCTTTTTGAAGATCACTGTTTTAAATGATATGGGAGAAGCCGAAGAAGGAACTAAAATACAATTATTTGAAACGGAACAAGACTACAATAAAGAATCCAATCCGGTAAACACCCGTTACACCAACAAAAGAGGAAAAACTACTTTCGGAAAATTAAGGCCTACAGTTTATTATATTTTGGCAAGAAAAGAAGGAATGAACAATGACTTGGGAGCTGTCAAAACTGATACATTAAGAGAGGGCTTAATCAATAAAGTTACGGTAATCATTAGGTAAGAATTTTAACTTCTTTCTCCATCTAAGAGCCATTTTAAAAATCGGAAACAAAATTAGGCTTAAAGGAATATTTAAAAATTATACTCAATTTTTACCAAAACAAATCTAAAAAGGACTATTCGTTTTATTT
>NZ_SMMB01000534.1 GCF_009711365.1 Xanthovirga aplysinae
CAGACTGCTGCTTTTACATCTATGCTAAAACGGAAATAGACCCTATGCAGAGCTACTGCGTTTAACCAGACCCTTGGCAAGCATTCTTTATGACGAAATTTCTAGTAGTACTTTCATACCAAGACCCTGAAACCTATAAACATCGGGTGCTGGGAAGAATTGAAGATTACGAATCTTCGACAGGAATTTTCATTGTGGCAAAATCGAAAGAAAAAGCAATTGCTTGGGCTTAACAAGTGGTAGAGAAATTATTTAGAAAGATTAATCCAAATGAGGCAAAAAATTGGAAAAGTTTTAGAAATTTTTGCTGCATTGAGGAAGATTGGAATAATTCTGGCTGGTCCCATTAATTAAATCTTTTTCAATGTGTCAATGTAGGTGAGTTTCCTAACACCGATAAAATGTGAAGCCTTCCTTTAACAGATAAAATGAAGTAAATGGAAGACCGAATATACATAAGCTTTAATAACCCAAAGAAAAAGACTTCCACTCATCCGAAGCCTTTTCAAAAAATAATTGAAAATGCTGTTGTAAAAATTATCTCCACTATAATTCCAATAGCTAACCCTGACTTTGATCAAATACTGGAAAAAGTTGATTTTTGGAAAATTGAATTTAACAAAAAGAAAAATGCCACATGGAGAGAAATTGGTTTCGACAAAAAGGGGAATTCAATTGTAGCCATGCCATTAGGGAATAACTATGGTTATTGGACGGACAACCAATTAGCACTAGAAGATTATAAAAATTTTAACCCAACAACCATAACATCGGACGAGTTTGAAAAGGACTGGAAAAACTTTGTAAGGAGAATTGAAAAAAAACGCTTGCAAACAAGAAATAAAAGCCATTAAATCGGGGGATTATTCAAGCCGTTGTAAAGCACATAAATAAACGGACTCTTTAAATTTTAAAATAGTATGGAGATAAAACTTATCGATCCAATTCAGGCAGAAAATCTAATAAAAGAATTAGATGAATATCAAAGTAAGTTATATCCACCTAACAGTTGTCATTTGGACAGTATTGAAACTCTTCGAAATGAAAATGCATATTTTTATGGTGTAATCGAAAATGAAGAGATTGTCGCAATAGGTTCTGTGAAAATTTTCCCTGACTATGGAGAATTGAAACGTATTTATGTTCCCCCTACCCAAAGGAGAAAAGGTTTAGCTGCAAAAATAGTTAACAAACTTGAAACTCTTTTGATTTCAAAAAACATATTCTTATCAAGATTAGAAACTGGGCCTTATTCAAAAGATGCAATAAGTTTATATGAAAAACTTGGATATTCGATTTGCGGAAGGTTTGGTTCTTATAAAAACGACCCATTAAGCACTTTTATGGAGAAAAGGTTGGAAGCAAATTAGAAAAGTTGAAAACATCACTCGGATAAAATACGCTTTACAACACTCTGCAAAAATAATAGCCACACAAGGCCATCAGCACAACCAAACTACTCTTTTTACACTACCTTTGGGTGTATACAAGAATAATAGGAATTGTCACAAATTCAAAAATGAAAATATATAAAAATAATTAACTTTCTTATACTCCTAATAGGATTTACAACCGTAGGGAAAAGTCAAAATATTTCAACCAAGGTAAATCCAGATGGAACTCATAGTGTAATTGTAAATCATGGAAATACTTCAACACAGGTAAATCCAAATGGGACCCATAGCGTAACTATAAATCATGGAAGGACTTCAACACAGGTAAATCCAAATGGGCCACATAGCGTAATTATAAATCATGGAAGGACTTCAACACAAGTAAATCCAGATGGAACTCATAGCGTATTTATAAATCAGAGAAGTTCTTCAACACAGGTAAACCCAAATGGAACTACTAATGAAGTTTTTAATCATGGAGGTACTGCAAAGGAGGTCAATTTAGACAGAACACCTGCCCTAAATACACAAGAAAATAAAAAGAAAAAGAAAAGGAGTTCAAAGAAGATCAAAAACAGAAAGAACAAAAAAAGAACCGTTTGAAAATAAATAATTAACGAAGGTGGGATTAATAATGATGTCTAGACTCAATATTATATAAATAGTAATAGCCTGACAAGGCCTACAGCACCAACGAAGCTACAATTTTCATACCTACCGTTGTGTGGCATTTGGGCAAAAAATTATCCTCTAAGGAATTAGGGAAAGTG
>NZ_SMMB01000627.1 GCF_009711365.1 Xanthovirga aplysinae
TGCTGTAGGTTAAGGGCATTAAAATGATTGTCATAAATGCCGGAATGGCTATGGTAAAATCTTCCAATTCGATTAAACGAACATTACGAAACATCATCACACCTACTATAATTAAGGCAGGAGCCGTCGCGTAGGCTGGCACCATACCAATTAATGGAGTAAAAAACAACGCCAATAAGAACAGAAAAGCAGTAGACAAAGCTGCCAATCCTGTACGAGCTCCATTTCCAATACCAGAGGCCGATTCCACAAAAGTAGTGGTAGTAGAAGTTCCCAAAATTGCTCCAAAAATAGAGGCTAGAGCATCTGCTGTTAAAATTCTGCCGATTCTTTTCACCTCTCCTTTTTCGTTTGTAAGTCCCGCTTCATGAGCACAGGCAACAATCGTCCCCACTGAATCAAAAAGATCCACAAACATAAAAGAAAATATGGCTCCCATAAGCCCCAAATTAAAGGCTGAAAATATATCCAATTGAAAAGCCAGAGGTTCTATTGAAGGAGGAAGGGAAATCACTTTTTCCGGAAAATCAATTTGCCCCAAAAACACACCCAAAATTGTGGTAATCACAATACCAATAAGAAGACTTCCTTTTACCTTACGAACTTCAAGAATTGCCATTACAATCAGACCCATCAAACCTAATATTACTGTCGGACCAAATTCCCCTAAACCAACCAGGGTAGCGGGATTTTGAACCACCAAACCAAGATTTTGAAACCCAATAAAAGCAATAAAAAGGCCCATACCAGCCGCCACAGCGATACGCAAAGAAAAGGGTATAGCATTAACTATTTTCTCCCGAAAGCCTGAAAAAGTTAATAAAAGAAAGAATATTCCTGAAATAAAAACTACCCCTAAAGCAGTTTCCCAGTTAACATCCTGTCCAATAACTAAGGTATAAGTAAAAAATGCATTTAATCCCATTCCTGGTCCCATAGCAAATGGAACATTTGCCCAAAAGCCAACTAAAACAGTGCCCAGAAAAGCTGCTAAACAAGTCACTGTAATAAGTGCCCCTTTATCCATACCAGCATCCCCTAATATGTTGGGGTTTACGAATATAATGTAGGCCATGGTAAGGAAGGTGGTAATTCCTCCTAAAATTTCTCTTTTGGGGGTAGTATGATGTGCTGAGAGTTTAAAAATGGGTTCCAGAAAGGAATTGGTAATCAGTGGCTTGGTCTTTACAGGGTTTTCTCCGGAAGAATGCATAAAAATAAAATCAGCTTTTGAAAAATTGCTTCAAAACTAAGAAAAAGCTTCGAAATACCGAAAAGTGAAGATAAGGTAATGAATGGTAAGAAAGAGGAATAAGAATTCTACAGCTGGTTTTCTATGGTTCCGTTTCTTTTATTTTGGTCCTTTTTAATTTGAAAAATAGAGAGACGTTTATAAAAAATTAACATATCAAAATTATTAAATACCCATAAAAAAAGCCCACCTTAACAGGTGAGCTTCAAAGAAATAGATAAAATTAAATCATATGGCAAAACTTTCACCACAACCACATGTTCTACTGGCATTAGGGTTAATAAACTGAAATCCCTTACCATTTAGGCCATCTGAGAAATCTAAGGTGGTCCCCAATAAATACAGAAGACTTTTTTTGTCTACCATTATTTTTAAACCTTTGTCTTCAAAAGTTTCATCACTTTCTTTGAATTGATCATCAAATCCAAGGTCATACATTAATCCTGAGCAACCTCCTCCTTTTACCGATACTCTGAGGTGGTGGTGTTCAGAATGCCCTTCTGCAGTTCTCAATTCAATTAATTTTTCCTTGGCTTTATCTGTTATATTAATCATATTCTTTTTCTCCAATTATCAAGGATTTTTTCTCTCTTGATTATTTCTTTAAAGGAAACGTTAAAATTTCAAATTTGTTTCTGCAAATATTTGTTCTATCAGGAAATCGGATTTAAAACCACACTAAAAACTGTTATTGAATTGATATCTCTCCCGTAATAGAGTTTATCTAATGCCTCGTACACATTCCCAGCTCGAAAATAAGAAGTATGCAACTCATTACTTTCTATTGTAGTCCATTGTACAGTATAGGAATTTTCCTTTTCCTTATGAACTTTGATGTACTCCAACATTTGATTCAGAGCATCTAATTTATCATATCCCAATGTGGAATGATACAAAAATGACTGATTATGTCGGGGATTTATAGTAATGAGATCTAGTTTAACTTTGTTATCGTCCGTATTCTGGTATTCAAATACCAAATCACCTGCCTTTACCCCCAGATAACTTTCAATTTCTTGCTGTAATCTGGCACTTTCGATATGCAGATTGGCCGATGCTTTCATAGAACTTCTATTTTCTGCTGTTTATATTATTTTACAATTTCTAAATCAATTCTTATTTGCCGCTTAACCGGACTTTAATTTCACAGGGTGGTTCAACAAATCCTACCTTCAAAGTAAAAATCTTTCAAAAAAAGGCAAACAACACCATTGTTATTCCTTTTTTTAAAAATGTTTAATAAAGTACAGAAAATTATACAAATTTAAAATGCTCAAGGGGATATGTAAAAGAGAAAAAGGAAAATTTTGTTAAAGCGTTCATTTCACATAAAGTGTAAATTCTTTTCCTTCAAAAAATAAAACTATTCTTTTTAGCTTTGATCACTTTTATTATCACACGCAAAAAAGAAGACTATGTTTAAAAAACCAGAACATATTGGAATAGCCGTTAAACAATTGACCGAATCGAACCAAGTATTTTCCAAACTATTAGGAGTAGAACCATATAAAATGGAAGAGGTGGCCTCTGAGGGGGTATTGACATCCTTTTTTAAAGTTGGGGAAACAAAAATTGAACTTTTAGAAGCTACAAAGGAAGAAAGTGCCATTTCTAAATTTAT
>NZ_SMMB01001083.1 GCF_009711365.1 Xanthovirga aplysinae
ACCCCAACAGCTCAAGAGGTTGTGGACAAAGCAATTCAAGCCTCAAAAACAGATTTACTAAACCATGCAGAGGCTTCTTTTTCTTTCAGAGACAAACAATACGAATACCAAAGAGATGGGGGCCAATTTGTTTATACCAGAATCCAAACAGATTCTACAGGCAACATTATCAGAGACGTCTATTCCAATGAAGGATTAAAACGATACATTGAAAGAGAAGAAACTTCTCTTAGTGAAAAAAAACAAAATGCCTATGCCAACTCAGTTAACTCTGTGATATATTTTGCCTTTCTTCCCTTGTGGCTAAATGATGCTGCGGTAAACAAGAATTATGAGGGAATAAACACGATAAAAGGTAAAAAGTATCATAGAATTAGAGTGACATTTAATCAGGAAGGCGGAGGTGACGATTTTGACGATATCTTCCTATATTGGTTTGATACCGAAGATTACAGCATGGACTACCTAGCCTACAAATACAATACAAATGGTGGTGGCATGCGCTTTCGTGAAGCCTATAATGTCCAAACCATCAATGGAATCACTATTCAAGATTACCATAATTTAAAACCTCGAAAGAAAGGAAGTATTTCTTTTGACCAAATAGATGAGGCCTACAAAAAGGGAGAGCTGGAAGAGCTTTCCACCATTGAATTGAAAAACATAAAAATTAATATTAATAAATAAATACTCGGGTAAAATGAAAAAGTATTTTTTAACAATTGCAGGAGCGTTTTTATTATTTGCCTGCTCTTCTAAAAATAATGAAACCTCCCAAAAACAAGCTGAACATTCTGATCATAAATTAGAGGCGGGGCACCACCATGGAAGTAATCAACATGGAGAAGAAAAGGAAGAAAAAGCCAAACCTCTTAGCCCCCATACTTCTGCTATGGGGATGATCGGCAACAACCATGTACATATTGATTATAGTTCGCCGGGAAAAAGGGGCCGAATGATCTTCGGTGGGTTGGTTGGCTTTGGACAGGTTTGGTCAACAGGAGCTCATAAAGCTACTAACATCACCTTCGACAAAGATGTGAAAATCGATAATGTGGATATTCCAGCTGGAAAATATGGTTTATTTACAATACCTGATCAAAATGAATGGACAATTATCCTCAATAAAGATTGGGATATGCACTTAGCGGATGAATATAATAAGGAAAATGATATTGTTCGAGTAAAAGCCATTCCTCAACAGCTAAAGCAGGTTGTAGAATCCCTGACTTTTGAAGTAAAAGAAACAGGCAATGAACAAGGCAAGGTAACGATCCAATGGGACCAAACAGCTGTATCATTTGATATAAAGAATAGCAAATAATAATAGAAAAAAGGTGACAAAAAATAAAATTTATTGTCACCTTCTTCCCTCTTTCAGGCTTTATGACCAACCACTACTTCCGCAATCTCTTTAAGAGATAAAATCAAAAACCAAAAGATTAGGCAGGGAACTTCAAGCACCTTTCACAACCAAAGTTGGTATTACAGTTACCTTTGAAAGAAATAATTTGGAAAATTAGAAATCCACTTTTACCGGATTTCTTATAAATACTAGCTGACTATTGAATGTTGAGACATGAAAGGAAAAGAATTTCTCTGGATATTTACTCCTAGGAGTGGTAATGAAATTCCCTTCCTAAATGGAAACCTTATCAAAATTCTAATTATAGATTTGCCCTTATAATCTCTAATTAGTAATTCTGCAGTTTCATTGCCCTTCTTTTGCTAATACGGTTCAGAACAGGATAGGATAAAACGGACAATAAAATAAGGCCAGTACCAGCATAAAAACCATAAGTCATCTCCTCTGCATCTTTAAAAAACAATACGGCCATGATAATCCCATAGACAGGTTCCAGGTTTACCGTCAGATTAATAATAAAAGCAGACATCCTTTTTTGAAGTTCCACTGCTGCAGAATAGGCATAGACAGTACAAATAACGGCCAAAATAGTAATTAAAAGCCAATCCATTTTGGTTGCATTTAGTTGAAGACCATCCGTAGTTAACCATTTTGAATAAATTGGAAAGAATAAAATCGTCCCTATAGTTGCCCCCACCATTTCATAAAAAGTAATCATAAAGGGATTATGCTTTTTAGTAAACTTTCCATTGATCACACTGAATAGTGCAGCCAAAAAGGCAGCACCAATAGCCATCAATAACCCCAAAGCATGATTAAACTCAAATTGGAATATCACATACAAGCCAACAACTGCAATGGCTCCAAGGCCAACTTCAAAAAGGCGAATTCTACGCCCATTGGTTAAAGGCTCTATAATACTTGTCCAAAGAGAACAAGTAGCCATTCCTGCCAGACAAACGGATACAGTAGAAACTCTGGCAGCACCAAAAAATAAAATCCAGTGGGCAGAAATCAGAAGTCCGGTTCCAAATAATTTCGTAACCTGGCCTAAACCAAGATTGAAGGATCTCTTCCTATAATAAAGCAACAGCCCTAAAGCCAAAGCTGCTACCAGGGTACGGTAAAAAACTAATTCCACACTTGGTATGGAAATAAGCTTTCCAAGGATAGCAGTAAATCCCCAAATTCCTACTATAAAATGAAGTTTTGCGTAATCTTTCCAGTTCGACATTTACTTAGGCACATTTCTATACATCACTAAACCTAAGCACAAAAATATAATATTAGGCAACCAAACTCCAAATATTGGAGAAATACTATTTGATGCTTCTGCTATGGCCCGGCTCATAACAAAAGAAAGAATAAATACAAATGCAATCACAAATCCCTGTGTAATTTGCAGCCCAGCCCCTCCCCTCTGTTTTTGTGAAGAAACAATAAGACCAATAAAGGTTAAAACAATTGCAGCAAAAGGAGACATGAAACGAACCAACTTCTCTATATAAAATTCCTTCACATTATCTGCTCCCCTATTCTTTAATAGAGTTATGTAGGCTTCTAATTGTGGAATAGTCAAAGTCTCTTTTTTATTGGCTTGATTCTGAAAATCTTCAGGAGTTAATTGAAAAGTTGTATCTATTTGTTGCCCACGGATCACTGTTTCTTTCATACCCTGAAATTCCCGAAATTCCCAATTCTTGAACAACCACTTTGCTGAATTTTCCTTCCAAACCATTCGACTTGCCGAAAGTCTTGCTTTTAGTACATTCCCTTTAATAGTTTCCAAAGTAGGTTTATACCCCATATTAGAACGAACCTCATAGCTCTCAATATAAAAATAGCTTGTGGGAGATACCTTTATATGGATATCACGGTCCTGATTGGTAAATGGCGAATAAATATATTTCTTTTCAAATTTAATTCTCTCTTTATTAGCAAAAGGAATAACCCAGCCTGTCAAATAAAAGCTTAAACCTGCAATCAATGTCCCTCCAATAAGATAAGGAATCAGTAACCGATGAAAACTTACTCCACTACTCAATATTGCAATAATCTCGGTATGGCTTGCCAATCTTGAGGTTACAAATATTGTAGCAATAAAAACCGTTATGGGAGTTACCAGATTTATAATATAAGGAATGAAGTATTTATAATAACCCCAAATCTCCAACAAGGATAATTCATTACGCATAAAATCCTCGTTCTTTTCTGTATAATCAATAATAGAGACAACGATAACTAGGGTGAGAACAACAAAAATAAAAGCACTTAAAAATTTCTTAAGAATATACCGGTCTAATATAGTCATGGGCCTTCCACCTGGTCATTAATGAAATAGTCAGGGCATCATTTCAACCAGCAGAAAATTCATCCCACATTCAATGCCTGACTTTCCCTTCCAACTATAAAGACCCGTCCAATGTTTTTATCTGATTATTTTATTATCCTTAAAAAACTCGGGGATTCTTGGGGTAAATACATTAACACCCCATAAGGTCAGTAACAATCCAACTACCAATCAATTACAAATCACTTTTAATTTCCTTTAATCATCTATTAAAAAGTGATTTGTAATTTCGGAAGTTTTAATTTTCCTTTTTTTAAATTACTTAGGCACGTTTCTATACATCACTAAACCTAAACAAGAAAATATAATATTGGGCAACCAAACACCTAACAGGGGAGGCATACTATCCGATGCTTCTGCAATAGCCCGACTCATAATGAAGAATAGAATAAAGGCAAAAGCAATAACAAATCCTTGCGCAATCTGTAAACCTGCTCCACCCCTTTGTTTCCTTGAAGAAACAATCAGACCGATAAAAGTTAAAACAATCGCTGCAAAAGGAGACATGTACCGGACTAATTTCTCTATATAAAACTCTTCCACATTATCTGCCCCCCTATTTTTCAATAAGGCCATATACTCATCTAATTGAGGAATAGTCAAGGTTTCATTTTTATGAGCTTGATTTTGAAAGTCTGCAGGAGATAATTGCAAAGTAGTATCCATTTGTTGTCCTTTCTTCACAGTTTCTTCCAAACCATGAAATTCGCGCAATTCCCAGTTTTTCAGCAACCAATTAGCAGAGTCCTTTTGCCATTCTATTCTACTAGCAGACAACCTGGCTTTCAGCTCATTTCCCTCTATGTTTTCCAAAGTAGGTTTATAGCCAACATTTGATCGGTTATTGTAACTTTGCATATAAAGGTAAGTGTTGGGCGCAACCTTTAAATGAATATCCCGATCGTTAAAGTAGAATGGAGATTTTATATACTTTTGCTCAAACGCTACTTTCTCCTTACTCGCAGAAGGAATAACCCAACCTGTCATATAAAAACTGAAGGAGGCGATTATGGAAGCTCCAATCAAGTAGGGCACCATCAAACGATGAAAACTCACCCCACTACTCAAAATGGCAATAATTTCGGTGTGCCCTGCTAATTTTGCCGTTACAAAAACCGTGGCAATAAAGACGGTTATTGGAGTAATCAAATTAACAATCCAAGGAATAAAGTTTTTGTAATAACCCAGAATTTCCACTGCGGAAAGATTATTCCTCATAAAATCATCATTCTTCTCTGTAAAATCAATAATACAGACAATGATGATCAGAACAAGAACAACAAAGACAAAAGAGCTTAAAAATTTCTTAAGGATGTAGCGATCTAATATACTCATTCAGTTACAGTCTGGTCATTAGTTTTTTTACCATTACATTTTTCCAGCCGGCAAAAGTCCCCTCTTCAATTTTCTGTCTTGCTTCCCTCACTAACCACAGGTACAAAGTCAAATTATGAATACTGGCAATTTGGGCACCAAGTATTTCATTAGATTTCATCAAATGCCTCAGATAGGCTTTCGAATAAAATGTACTTGCATATCCGCCAAGGCTTGCATCAATTGGAGAAAAATCCTCCTTCCACTTTTCATTCCGAATATTAATAATACCTTCAGTGGTAAACAACATACCATTTCGGGCATTTCGAGTAGGCATAACACAATCAAACATATCCACTCCTTGTGCAATGCCCTCTAAAATATTAGCTGGGGTACCAACACCCATTAGGTAACGTGGTTTATCTTTTGGAAGTATATCACACACCAATTCGGTCATTTCATACATCATCTCTGCCGGTTCACCTACCGATAACCCCCCTATGGCATTTCCTTCCCTTTCAAATGAAGCAATAGTTTCAGCTGATTGCTTTCGTAAATCCTTAAAAGTACTTCCCTGTACAATTGGAAATAAAGTCTGAGAATAACCGTATTTTCCTTCTGTGCTATCAAAACGGTCCACACAACGTTTCAACCAACGGTGTGTCATTTCCATAGATTCTCTTGCATAACTGTATTCACATGGATATGGTGTGCATTCATCGAAGGCCATAATAATATCCGCCCCTATTGTCCGCTGTATATCCATCACATACTCGGGTGTAAACAAATGCTTTGATCCATCTACATGAGATTTAAAATGTACCCCCTCTTCCTTTATCTTACGACCAGTTCCCGCCAAAGAAAACACCTGAAATCCACCACTATCAGTTAATATGGGTTTGTCCCAACCATTAAAATGATGTAATCCCCCAGCTTTTTCCAACACATCTAACCCAGGTCTTAAATACAGATGATATGTATTTCCTAAAATAATTTCAGCATCAATATCATTCTTTAACTCCCTTTGATGAACGGCTTTTACAGAACCTGCCGTACCAACAGGCATAAAAATAGGTGTGGAAATCTCCCCATGATCAGTGGTAATTTTTCCGATTCGAGCTTTGGTCCCACTATCCGTCTTCAATAATTCAAACTTCATATCTTTTCACTGGTTCAACAACATTAACCACGATTCTTTTTCAAACTTTTACTGTGGTTTAACTGAGCAAAACAAAAAATTAAAAAAGCCTCAGTCTAATACGAAGGCGCTAAGATACAAAAGTTCAATGTGCCAATACTACAGCACTTAAATATTTTTCATCAATCCAAATTGAAACAACCTTCTCTGTCATTTTATTAAAGCCCCTTAAAAAATGAACTCCATTTATTTCAAACTAAAATACACCATTTAAAGAGTATACAAAAGTTTACACTTATTTTACCCTAAAGTATAAGTTACAAAAACTCGATGTTTTTAATCTTGCTTCTTTATATTTACCATCCTTTTAAATAGTAGGCTCGTTTCATTGAATTACCCACTTAGGGAATAGACCGTATTTAGAAGAAAATTGATATAAACATTTCTTTTGGAGCTTAAAGGTCAATTTTAACAGAAAAGTTGGCATAAAAAGCAATAAGATATTCATTTAAAGCCCCAAAGAAATTGAATTTCCCAAAAGTAGACTCATTCTTGAATGAGTCTACTTTTGTACCCATAATTCTTAATAAAATTTAATGATAAGTACTTTTATTTTTTATCTATTTATCGGCTCCCTGGCTGTCCAACTCATCTTCCTTCTGTTCATATTTAGTCGCTTGGGAATGTATAAGCAAAAATTTGACCATAACCATAAGAATGAGCCCATATCTGTGGTAATTTGCGCTCATAATGAAGAGCCTAACCTTCGCGAATTATTACCAACTCTATACAAACAAAATTATCCGGAATTTGAACTTATTGTAGTTGATGACCGCTCTACCGATGGTACCCAGAATTATCTTCGAGAAGAGGAAATAAATCACCCTAAGCTCACAAGGTTACGTATTGATAAGTGCCCTGACCATATAAACGAAAAAAAATATGCCCTCACCTTAGGGATTAAAGCAGCTAAGAATGAATGGATACTCTTCACAGATGCAGATTGCATTCCATCCTCCAAAATGTGGATCTATGAAATGAGCAGGGCCTTTAACGAGCAAACCGAAATTGTATTGGGGTACTCTCCTTATGAAAAACAAAAAGGTTTTCTCAATTATTTTATTCGATTTGAAACCTTGTATACAGCAATACAGTATCTTTCATTGGCACTAGCTGGTTCACCCTATATGGGTGTGGGACGAAATATGGCTTACAGAAAGTCGTTATTCCTAAACAACAATGGTTTTAATAGACAAATTGGAATTACGGGGGGGGATGATGACCTATTTATCAATGCTCACGCCCATAAAAAGAACACCAAAGTGGTCATTGGAAAAAATAACCTCGTTCGTTCTATTCCAAAAACGACTATAAAGAGTTATTTTCGGCAAAAAAAACGACATTTGTCCGTAGGTAAACATTATAAGTCATCAGATAAGTTTATTTTAGGTCTATTGTCTGTTTCGCACCTGATTTATTGGGCCAGCCTCATTTGTCTGGCCGTGTTGAACGAGGAACCTTACTGGATTGGTGGAGGTTTTTTAATAAGAATAGTAGTGCAATTTAGCGTATTTGAGATGGCAAAAAAAAAATTGGGAGAGGGCCCTCATTTA
>NZ_SMMB01001168.1 GCF_009711365.1 Xanthovirga aplysinae
ATTAAGCATTTCTCTTTTTAGATTATAAGGGGTCACAAAATTATCGGGAAACACTTCCATAAGGAAAGGTGTTTTCCTCATATACTAGGTCATAAGTTGTATGATCTGTTGCATCTGTTGGTACTGTCCCAATCAATGGTTTAAAGGCAAATGGTTGAGTACTATTATCCGGACTAGGTTCAATGGAAATAACTATGGTGGCTCCGCTTAAGTCAGTAGGAAAACTTAGGTCAGAAGGGGCTGCGGTAACAAAATCTTCACCTGGAAATGCTGGTCCTGAAGCATCACTTCCACTGTAGGGAGCTCCATTATCTATCATGTCGGCAGCAGAAAAAGTTCCTGTACTTACAGGAGTGCCATCTATTACAGCCCAGCCTTCATATAACCAGTTCGATGGTAGGGACGGAAGCTCTAAACCTTTGGTGGGGGCCCCTCCTGATAAGTCAAGAAACCAAACCCCACTTAGTTCGTCTTCTGTAGTTGTGGTGGTTGGGGTTGCCAAAATATATTTTCCAGTTGTTTTGCTAAAATCAGCTCCAAGAGCAGCAGCATGTGCAATGTTTACATTGGCATCATTTCCTGAGAATGATCCTCCTAAAATTTTAATTGAACTGGGAGCTGGGTCATTGTCTGGGATGGGTTCTATGGTTAACACAAAATCTGTAGCTTGCATAAGTTGATCAGGGTCTACCATAAATGCTGAGGTTGATAAGGCACCGTTTTCACCTACTGTAAAAGTTCCAGTGCTAATAGGTGATCCTTTAACAATAACCCAACCTTCGTACTGCTCGTTGCTGCTTAGGGTCGGAAGGTTCATCAGGTTTAAACTAAGTGTATCCATCATTGGCATCTCATCTTCTTCTTTATCGCAAGCGGTTATTGAAATAAAAAGAACTAAGGATAGCGTCGAAATAAATAGTCTTGTTTTCATAATTTTTCCCTTTGATTTGATTAATAATTCAAAGGTATTTTTCAGATATCACAGATTTATAACAGAATTATAAAGTTTGTAATACATTTAAAGCGTGATGAAAATTTTAGAGGAAATACATGATGGTTTAAAGAAAAAGAATTAAAATTTAGGGATAAGAAGATTTAACTAAATACTATTATTGGTATATAAATTAGGGGGTAAAAATTTTATTGTTTCCAAAGAGAAGGTTTAATTTTTGAAAAGGATTTTTTTTCATCAAAAAACCTTCTTGTACATTGGTATTGAAAAGACGGTATTAAAAAAGTAGGGGTGAAGAAAAGTGAATTGGTCCAGGGGAGATACCTGAACCAAACAAGAAAATATCAAATTTTTAATTATAACAGGGCAGGGAAAAGCAAAATACAGTAGGCCCTTTTGTACTAGAAGCGACCGAAATAGATGCTTTGTGAATTTCTAATATCTTTTTTGATATAGCCAGACCTAACCCTGTCCCTTCTGTTTGGTCCTTTTCCTGATTAGTCTTATAATACCTGTCAAATATATATGGAATATCTTGTTTCGGAATTCCCTCTCCTGAATTCTCTATACTCACCTCAACTTCTTCCTTCTTTTTAATTACACGTAGAGAAATATGGCCCTCTTCTGGAGTATATTTTATCGCATTTTCCAGTAGGTTTTGGATTACTCGTTCAATAAGGGCGATATCAGCCTTTACTGGTGGGATAGTGGAGGAAATGTCCTTTTTTAAGGTAATTCCTTTTTGTTCAGCTAGAAGTTCAAAACCTCTTGAGGAATCTAGTAATAATTCGTTGATTAAAAATGGTTCTTTATTGAGAACTATTTGTTTGGTCTCTAATTTTGAAAGCTCAAATAAATCGGCCACTAATTTTTTTAATCGTTCACTTCCTTTAAGGATGATTTGGAGGTATTTTTTTCTGTCTTCTGCAGAAAGGGTTTCATCTTTTATAATTATGGTTTCAATATATCCATGGATCACAGCAAGTGGGTTACGTAAATCGTGGGAGACATTAGCAATAAGCTCTCTCCTTAATTGGTCCACATTTTTTAGCTCTTCAATATTTTGAAGAATTTTATCAGCCATCCTATTAAAGGTTCGAGATAGGACGGACAATTCTCCCTTAGCATATGCTTCAGGAATTCGTGCCTTCATATCTCCTTCTTCAAATCTTCGAAAGATATGTACAATTCCTCTAAGATTTTTTGTTAATAACCAAATAAGGCTTAAACCAATAATAAACGCGGCTATTAGAGAGATGAACAGCAGTTGGGCTCCCAGGGTCAACGCATAACTTCCAATTAACGTAGAGGTAATGGATTCAAATTTTTCACTTACAAGTACCATATATACATAGCCCATTAATTTGGACTGGTCATATACGGCCGTAGCTGAAAAAATGGTAGAACCTTTCGGATGTCGGGGATCATCTCCAAGAATTAACTTATTTCCCTTATTCTCGATAAAGGACAAGACGGGCTCTAGAGAAACGCTGTTTAGTTTTACTTTTTTATCTAGGACCACATAGGAAAGGATTTTACCATGAGGGTCAAGTAGATAAACCTCGAGAGAGGGATTAACAGCCATCATGGAATGCATTATTTTGCCAAGGGCTTCTTCATTTACTTTTCCATCAACAAATGGTTCCACCTCCAGTAACATATGTTCCGCCACTCCTGCATGAAGTCTTTGCGTGGTTTCTTCAAAATATTTTTTTGCTGTTATGGTAGTGATCAAAGCATAGGCTAGCCCAATTAGCAATAGGATAATTACGAAAATGAAGGAAAGTCGTATAAATAAGCTGTTTTTCATGGCATGAGTTTCTTTAGATTTTTAAATTTCATCATTAAACCGATAGCCTAATCCCCAGCTCGTTAAGATGAATTTATTATTATTTAGGTCTTTTTCAATTTTAGATCTAAGGCGGTTAATATGAGAATTTACGGTGTGTTCATAGCCATTAAATTCGTAGCCCCAAATGATCCGCAGAATTTCCTCCCTGTTGAAACTTCTTCCCGGATGACTTGCCAATAACCCTAATAGATCAAATTCTTTAGGTGTAAGATCGATCCGTTTATTATTGAGTTCCACTTTTCTTTTTTCCAGGTCGATGCTAAGATTTTCAAAAATCAGAACTTTTTTTGGAGTGGGAGATTTTGATCGTTGATTTTGTTCCTGTCTCCGGAAAATTGCTTTTACCCTTGCAATAAATTCACGTATGCTAAAGGGTTTGGTCATGTAATCATCAGCACCAGATTCAAGGCCCAGAACTTTATCAAATTCCTCATTTTTAGCTGTAAGCATGAGAATAGAGGTGTAGTTTTCTAATGCTCGTAACTTTTGGCTTACGGCAATTCCGTCCAATTTTGGAAGCATGATATCCAAAATGATTAGGTCATAGGCTTGTTCCATGGCCGCATTAAAACCAGATATTCCGTCATGAACGGTTTCAATGGCGCAGTCCAGATCCTTTAGGTGGATTGCGACCAGGTCTGCCAAGTTTTTATCATCCTCAATTATTAGTACTCTTTTCATGAAATTATTTTTTTCAAATAAAGACAAAAAGCATCACAAAAGTATCACGAACCTATTCTTCAGTTGAATTAGGATACAATCGTCTTCATTATTTTATGTCGAGAAAAGGAGAGTTTGGACGTAAAATAATACTTTTCCTCCAGAAATTTAGAGTTATTGTCTATCTTCTATTTCTAAATAAGTTGAAAACCAATTGGAAATAATTTTCTTTATTAAATTTAATATTATTGGCATTTGTCTTTTACGATAATTGCCCTTAAAGGTAAGGAGAGCCCATTATTGAACTTAATTTGGTTGAATACCAGAAGATTAAGTTTAACGGTGGAATGAAGTGTAAAACATTGATTATCAGATTTATAGATATAAAATAGATATTAATGCAAGAGATACTTGTATTGTAGATAGTGTTACTATTATATTTGTTAAATTTAAGTTTAAAATGGAAAACCTTCTATCTAAAGTTAGTATCCGGGTAAACAGTAAGGTTTTTTTGAAAGACCCTGAATCAAGCGAATTAGGTCGAAAGATTATTGTGGGTAGTATCGATATGATTGATGAATTAGGTTTTGAATCTTTTACCTTTCGTAAACTGGGTTTACAAATAAAATCACCTGAAGCTTCAGTCTACAGATACTTTGAAAGCAAACATAAACTACTCTTATACTTGACCTCTTGGTATTGGGGTTGGATGGAATACCGATTGGTGTTCAGTTTGGCTAATATTCATTCTCCTGAGGATAGATTAACAAGAGCCATTAATTTAATGACTGAAGAGGTGAAGCAGGATAGTAGTTTTGCCCACATCAATGAAGTGAAACTGCACCGTATTGTAATCTCTGAATCTTCTAAAGTGTATTTAACCAAAGAGGTTGATCAAGAAAATAAAGAAGGGGCTTTTACCACCATTAAACAGTTAGTTGAACGCATTAGTGATATTGTCTTGGAAATTAATCCAAACTATAAATATCCTCATATGCTGGTTTCAACAATGATTGAAGGAGCACATTACCAACGATTTTTTTCTCAACACTTGCCAAGATTGACTGATGTGGTAAAAGGAGAGGATTCTGTCACGGAGTTTTATAAGGATATGATCCTCAAAGCAATTAAATGCTAAAGATTAGGTTTGACGATGGTGAAAAAAAATGAAATTATACATAGTAAGTGGTGGGTGTCCAGGATTTTTGTTCTTCCCTTCCTTCTTTTTTTTCTTTCTGATGCTCTTTATCCGGGAGGATTCGACGATCTTTTGGTAGAAGTTGTGGAAATGATCGTTGAGGATGGGAAAGAATGTGGAAAAGAAAATGGAAAAGGAGAAAAGAATACTAAGGAAAATGAGAAAGATATCTACCTGACTTTAATGTTTAATTGTGATTTTGTTGGCCTTTCATTAAAGAGGTGTTATGGGGAACACTCCTTTTTAGGGTCTAATTTATTTTTTGATTTGGTAACTCCTCCTCCGGAACAGCAGGTATAGTATATTTTTCCCCAAATTATTGGGGGAGTTTCAATAAAGTATTATTGAGAAAAGCATGTTTCTTAAAATTTTTGAATGATTAAACATGCTGATTTTAAACTATATCCGTAAGAATAAATCAAAACAAAAATTTAGTTAGAATGGGTAGTCAAAAGAAAACATTTTTTGAGAATATAAAACATGATTTTCCAGCTAGTATTGTGGTCTTTCTTGTAGCAATGCCGCTATGTTTGGGTATTGCTTTAGCTTCAGGGGCCCCTCTGTTTTCAGGGATAATTGCTGGAATTGTAGGTGGAATAATAGTTGGCTTGTTAAGTGGGTCAGCCCTTGGAGTTAGTGGACCAGCAGCAGGATTGGCGGTTATTGTTTTATCTTCTATACAAGAGTTAGGAGCATTTGATATTTTCCTTTTTGCTGTAGTGTTGGCCGGGGCTATGCAGTTAATAATGGGGCTCCTTAAAGCTGGTGTAATAGCTTATTATTTTCCTTCTTCGGTAATTAAAGGGATGTTGTCTGGTATTGGAGTTATTATTATTCTCAAGCAGATACCTCATGCCTTTGGTTATGACAAAAGTTCTGGTGAAGGATTTTCCTTTGTTCAGGTCGATGGTCAAAGTACATTCAGTGAACTAATCAATATGCTGAACTTCATTAATCCTGCCGCCCTGATTATTGCCTTAATTTCCATTGCTATATTGATCCTTTGGGAGCAACCTTTTATAAAAAGAATGGCTGCTTCTAAATTGATCCAAGGTCCCCTTGTAGTAGTAATTCTGGGGATAGGTTTGAATATGTTTTTTCAAAATCTTGGTATGTGGACCCTGAAGGAGAATCAAGTGGTAAATATTCCAGTTGCGGAATCATTGGGAGGATTTTTTGGACAGTTTACTTTTCCTGATTTTAGCCAATGGGCAAATCCTCAGATTTATGTAATTGCAATTACAATTGCAGTGGTAGCAAGTTTAGAAACCTTGTTGTGTGTGGAGGCAACCGATAAACTGGACCCTCAAAAACGGGTAACCCCTACCAATCGAGAATTAATTGCTCAAGGGGTTGGTAATATGGTTTCTGGCTTTATTGGAGGATTGCCAATAACCCAGGTGATTGTTCGAAGTTCTGCTAATATTCAGTCAGGTGGAAAAACGAAGGCTTCTGCCTTTTTTCATGGAGTATTGTTGTTGGTTTGTGCTTTGTCTATTCCTAAGATACTTAACTTAATCCCTTTGGCTAGTCTTGCAGCCATTTTGTTGGTGGTAGGGTATAAGTTAGCTAAACCTGCACTAGTAAAGGAAATGTATAGGTTGGGAAGATCACAATTTGTTCCTTTTATGGTCACCGTTCTAGGGATCGTGTTTACGAATCTTTTATTAGGAATATTTCTAGGTCTGGTAATTGCAATTTTCCATATTTTATGGAATAATTTCAAAACGCCTTATCATTTTGATTCTGATTTATATGTAAAGGGAAAACCTGTTGAAATCACTTTAGCTGAGGATGTAAGTTTTTTAAATAAGGCAAGTATCTTACGTACTTTAAACCAACTTCCGGATGATACGTATGTTATTATCGATGCATCTAAAACGAAAAGCATACATCCGGATGTGCTTGAAATTATTGAAGATTTTAAAGAAAATGCAAAAACACGGGATATTACCATAGAAATATTAGGCTTGAAATTATCTAAAAAACAAGATCCCGTTAAGCAATTTGGTAGAGTTGTTTTGGAACAGCCAATGGCAAAGAGAAATGCTAAAGTTAGATTATTTAATTAAGGATAAAAGAAACTTTTATGGAAACCGTTAGAGAAAATTTCATTACCCAAAATAAAGAAACGCAATCGGCTATTACTCCTTCGAGGGCAGTAGAAATGTTAAAAGAAGGAAATGCACGTTTTGTAGAGAATAAGAGATTAGGTCGTGACTTTCACCAACAAGTGGAACTGACTGCTGGTGGCCAATATCCTTTCGCTGCTGTTTTAAGTTGTATTGATTCAAGAGTTCCTACTGAAATAGTATTTGACCAGGGAATTGGAGATGTTTTCAATGCCAGAGTAGCAGGAAATTTCGTAAACAGCGACATTTTGGGCAGTTTGGAATATGCCTGTAAAGTGGCTGGAGCTAAGGCTATTTTGGTATTAGGTCATACCCATTGTGGGGCCGTAAAAGGAACATGTGATAATGTGGAGCTGGGAAATATTACTGGGATGTTGGCTAATATAAAGCCTGCAGTGGAAGCCATTTCAGATGAAACCGAAGATAGGACTTCGAATAATCCTGGTTTTGTTCAAAAGGTTTCTGACATGAACGTAAGATTGACTGTTGCAGCCATCAAGGAGAAAAGTGAAGTGCTTCGCGAAATGTATCAAAATAATGAAATTGCCATTATTGGTGGTATGTATGATGTGGAAACTGGAAAAGTGGAGTTTAGAGAGCTTTAAAAAAAGGATGTTAATCCATAAATCATAGAGGAAAAGGGCCCATCAACTTAGGTTTGGGCCCTTTTTTTGAATCTTAAGCAGGTTATTTTTATAATTTATTGGATTTGAAATGCTTATAGGTTGTGTCCTATTTCTTTTTACTTTAGAGTTGCAAGAACTATTATTAAAATAATCGAATCCCAACCTCTACAGCTCCCCATCTTTGAGATTCTGCTCCTTTAAATTCTGGAGATTTCCAATTCTGGTTAAAAGAAACTCGAAGCCTGTCATATTGCAATGTTAATTTGGATACTCCTTCAAAATAGAAGGTATTTATTTGGGAGCCTGGAATAAGGTGCGGGCTATTGCCTCCATAAGGCATTCCCTGAAGAAGTGAGTTTCGAAACATGGTACCAACGGTCGGGCTAAAGGTTAAATACATTTTGAATTTTCCATTACTCCCTCTTCGTTGGTAGAACTTGCCATCGTTACTGAAAAAATTATCCAATAACCCCAAACGGAGAGTAAACCCTGTAGCACCATAAACGTAAACACTGCCCAGTCCAGCTTCAACATTAGGAGTAAAGTCAATGTAATTGGAATTTAGTAGCCCCTTTTCGTATTTCAGGTAATAATTCAGACCTACACTATTACCAATTTGATTATCCCAACCTTGAGGGAGGGAGTTGTTAATCAATTCATGAAATTTAGTTTGAACGGTTCCTGCAAAAGCCCATTTTCCGGTTACCCCTAATTGAAAGGAGGTGGTTAGTTTCTGACGATTAAGCTCATCAAATGATTCCAGACTATGAGTTGCATAAAACCAGCCAGCGTAAGGTCGGTCATTTTCTAATAAACCGTCACTATCAATGCTTAAAGGAGTATAAATCTCCTGTCCTAATTCTAAGGTGTATAATCGGGAAGTAGAATTCTTTAATCCAAATAATAAATGTTTACTGGGTAATTTTCTCAAAAAAGAGCCTGTAATTCTTGCGGTAACCCCATTTGTGAAATACCCATCCGACTTTCCGTATAATTGAAGAATGTCATTGGAAAAGGAGCCTCCAAAGAAGATGGGTTGCCTTTTTGGTGGGATACTATCTAGAGTAGATTGAGCAAACCCTTGAAAATTTAAAGAAAAAAATGAAAGTAATAAAATTGATAAAAATCTGTACCGCATAGTCCTTCCCCCCAAACAAAGGGGAAAACGGAAAAACTGTTGTTTTATTGGATGGTGGGGTTAGAAATTATGGTTTCAGGCCAAATAAAGCTCACTTTTAGGAAATATTGGCTTAAATTATTTTCTAAATAATGAGTCTTTATTGGATTTTTCTTAAAGTAATTATTCGTTTATTGACCAAAAAAATCCTAAATATTATTTCAAATAAAAAAGATTGCAAAGATTGGAAGCGACTATTAATGTCAATATTATCACTATTAATTTTTTCCTGCTTTCTATCTTCATTTTAAAATTTTCCTTAGCTTATAAAGCAAAAGAGTCCAAGTTTATGATTTCATAAATATCCGAATAAAAGCACCAAACAAGAAGTACAATTCCAATTCAAAATAATCTTCAAATTTAATTTAAAATTATAGCATTATGAAAAAGAACAAAAAGAAAGTAACTGGGGTAGGAGGTATTTTTTTTAAATGTCAGGATCCAAAAAAAATGAAAGAATGGTATGGGGAAAATTTAGGCCTAGTGACAAATGAATATGGATCTTTATTTGAGTTTCGGGAAACGGATAATCCTGCTCAGAAAGGCTATTTGCAATGGAGCCCTTTCTCCAATAAAACAACATATTTTGAGCCTGCCAAAAAGGACTTTATGATTAATTACCGAGTTGAAAATATAGAGGAATTGGTGGAGGAGTTAAGGAAAAACGGAATTACTATTCTAGATGAAATTGAGACTTACGAATATGGTAAATTTGTTCATATATTAGATCCTGAAAATAATAAAATAGAACTTTGGGAGCCTATAGATCAGGTTTTTACAGATTTGTATGAAGGTAAGACTACAAAATGAAAATCCCCTGATTTCAAATTAATAAATGATAAATAAATACCATAGGGACCACTATGTAAATGTATTGGAAATAGACAAATTCCATGGTTTTCATTTATAGAAATGAACTTTAATTCAAAATAATCCCTTATTTCCGCATAAAATCCTAAAGAAAGAGGTAAAAATCATGGAGGGTGCTGGTTATGAGAAGCAAGAATATTGTAATTTGCTACGATGGCACGGGAAACGAATACGGCCAGAACAATACAAATGTGGTAAAAGCATTCGAATCCATCGTCCAGGATGAATTTCAAACAGGATACTATCAACCCGGTATAGGAACCATTGATCTTTTGGGCAGGAAATATGGAAGGAAAATGGGAATATTATTGGGGAAAGCTTTTGGTGTAGGTCTTCAGCAGAATTTAGAAGAAGGTTATAGGTATCTCATGAATTGTTTTCTCCCTGGAGACCAGATTTATTTTTTTGGATTCAGTAGAGGAGCATTCGCTGTTCGTGCCCTTGCAGGGATGATTTATCATTTTGGCTTATTGCAAAAGGGAAGCGAGCAACTTATTCCCTATGTTTCAAAAATGTATAATAATAAAAATTTTTCTGTGAAAGATGGCTTTAAGGAGACTTTTTGTCAAAGCTGTAAGCCCCATTTTATTGGCGTATGGGATACGGT
>NZ_SMMB01000002.1 GCF_009711365.1 Xanthovirga aplysinae
TTAAGTGGAAAAACCTGATAAAACTGTAGAGCTCTCATGCTCTACAGTTTTTTATTTACAGTACTATCTACAAAATTAAATCATCAAAGGCTTCAGCTTGAACTTCCCGTGCTTCATGATACTCTTCATTACATTCACAATGATGTCTTTCGCCTGTGTCTTGAGAAGAAACTGTCACTACGTCAGCTACTGTAGAATTGTC
>NZ_SMMB01000731.1 GCF_009711365.1 Xanthovirga aplysinae
TGAACAATGGCGTTTTTATAAAGAAACATGTTCGAGATGCCTTTAGTAACAAAAAATTAGATTCTGTGCTCAATGCCAATCAAATTGGCAACTTATATATTACGGGGATAGATGCCAAATACTGTGTTAATTCTACAATAGAAGCTGGCCTTTTGAGAAATTATAATATCTCTTATATTAAAGAACTTGTCGCAACCAATAAAAGAGAAGAACTTACTGATTTAACAGAAAGGTGGGCAGAAAAAGGTGTCAGAGAAATCAAATTCTATCACCTAATTGAAGAATTAAGTAAAAACTAAACCTAACACCATATAAAAATAATAGCTCCACAAGGCAAGCAGCACAACCATAGCTACAATTTTAACATTAACCGTTGTGTAGCTTTGGATTATGGGTAGGTATTGTGGGTGCAGCATTTTCGTGACCACTGTTGGCTTAGGGATGGTAGTGGATACCCCACGGCCTGGGTGGGGTTTGGTCTTTGATCCCTTTAAAGAACT
Source organism: Xanthovirga aplysinae (assembly GCF_009711365.1). Taxonomy (GTDB): domain Bacteria; phylum Bacteroidota; class Bacteroidia; order Cytophagales; family Cyclobacteriaceae; genus Xanthovirga; species Xanthovirga aplysinae. Next base: position 501 of record NZ_SMMB01000731.1, read on the forward strand.
ATTAGATTGGTACGAAATCAGGAATTTTGTTAGAATGAAAAATTACACATTTAAAGAAGCGGTTTCCGTTGGCATCAACTTTTCTATGGTATTTAAAATTGGGGTGTCTTTTAGATAGTTTTTTCAATTTATCCAGGGGTCCCCTAAATTCAAATACTTGTTTAAAAGTAGCTGGCCGTTGGGATTTTCCTTTGTATGTTAAATTAATTGAGTAATTTTTAATATTGGCCCTATTTTTTCCAAGAAATCTTTCAATTGCATGATATTTACCTTTATTTAATTTCCCGTATTGTGCTACAATATTAATTGCACCTGAATTACCCCCGAGCATATGAGCAATTATATGTCCACCATGATCTAATTCTTTAATGCCATCTTTAGCCATTGCCTTGGCATTTTCATTGGCTCCTATTATTTGGTTCCTATTGATAAAACTTTTAGGCAAGGACTTAATTTCAGCTTGATAAACTCTTGCAAACTTATCGGTCTTAAATACTGATTGTCCTAATTTATATGTCGTTCTAGAAAGTAGATTAGAATCTAATAGTGGATTTATCACCTTTTTAGCCATTAGTGGAAAAGTAGAAACTACTTTATACCTTCCTGCCTCAACAATTTTACCTAATTTTTCACCCTGAAGGTTTAGTATTGAAATGGATTTTTTATTCGAAATGAGTTTAAAACCATTATTTTTTGCCCAAGAATCTAATTGTTTACTAATCAATAACCTACTAGCCACTTTTGTGGAAGGCAAAGACCCGTTTATTGATTTACTTCCAATGGATTTCTTCACATAGGAGCTAAGTTCTCCTATATCTTTTAAACTTCTACTATTGCAAGAGAGCAAGATTGAACTAATGAAAAATATAAAAAGTATCTTTTTCATTTATTAGGGCTATTTAGGGCTATTGAATTAGGTTTTTTTTCACCTGTTCTGAAATTTCTTTAGTAAGGGTGTTTGTGATTTTATATTTGATTCCCTTTTCGGTTAAATCGCCAGTATACCAACTAATCAATAAAAAAATTATGAACCCAAGCCTAATTCCCCATCGCTGTGCCTTCTTTCCCAGATTATCCACTTTTTCTCGCCTCTTTTTGCTCCAATTAATCCATGGACCAAAAGAAAATTGATAGAAAACATAAACCGAAACCACAATAGAAAGAAAGCTACTGCCAAAAAATATGCTTAATAGGAGTTCAAAAAATTCTTCAACAATCAGAATAGGTAGAGAAAGAGCGATTTTATGTGCATAAATTGCAATTTGGTCATTGCCAGAGGTTATTTCTAACTTTATTTGGGCAGGGTCTTTATCCAATGCGATATAGGCCTCTTCCAGATGCTTGTATGCCATTTTTTTGACGGTTGTACTATCATATACAGCCATCCAAAATCGAGAAGATTTTTCTTTCATTGATTCTTCTCCAAAACTGATATAATCTTTAAGATTATTCAGACCAAAAAAGCCCGACTGTGCATCTAATGTGTCTTTATAATGAGTATAGACTTGATCTATATATATTTCAACATCAGTAGATGCACTTTCTAAAGTATTTTCAATGATGATATCAGAGTAGCTCTCTGCTTTTAGCTCTTGATAAGCGAAAACTCTGAGTACTGAAAAAGACAGGAATACAAAGACTTTTAATATAGTGGAGTAATCCTTAACCTTATTAAAGCGAAAGAATCTTTTCATAGAAAAACTAAAAACATCATATCTTAACCTACAATTCTAATTAAATTATCATGCGCTACTTGCAATTAGAAAGGCCCTTCAAAAAAATAGTAACACTCGATAACTATATTTTAATTAGAATACACCCTCATACCACAATCCCGCGAAATCCCCACAAATCCATCTCCAAAAACAGCGATTTAGGCCTTTAAGTAAAAATAAATTTATCTACATGAGTGCTCTCCACCATAATTGTTAAATCCTAGGTGGCTTTTCTTTTGTGACTTTAGAAAAAGTCGAGCCTATATTCAACATCTAGTTCTTGCATAATCGGTCCGGACTAAAAGATCTGCTATTTCTCTACCATCCATAATTTTAGGGAAAGGATCCCAAAGCACTGCTTTGGATTTTTTGTTGCAGTAGGTATTCGGTTTATTTTCGCCAGCGTTCCCTAGCTGGGGAAGAAAAATCCGGAACTAGAAGGACTTCTTTGCCTATTAATACCTTCATTTTTCTTGGAGTTAAACCTTCCAAACCGGAGGAGGCCTCTCAGGTAATGTCAGGGTATTTCATGGAGCAAATGATGGCTTTTTTTTGGGATTCTACAATTTCAATGGTTTTGTTACTTTCGCAAATAGATGTTCTTCAAAAAAACAGGTCTGGTATTCTTTGGTAGAAGTGAAGAAGTAGCGATCGGGGAGCTGCTTGTTTCTGGGGCCGTCGGCCTTGTAGAATATGCGTTTGGGGGTGCGAATATTTTTGTGTTTATCGATTTGCCGAAGATGGTTCCTCCGATTCTGGCCGTGCCGATGTAGGAGTCGGCAATGGCATTGAGGGTTTTTCTTTTTCCAAAGGTTTGGCTTAGATAATTGATTAGGATGTTTTGGTGGTAGTTTTTGAGTGTTGTCTTCAGGGTTTGAAAAGGGACTTATCCTTATTTATTGATTCTTTCCTTTTTTTAACCAAAGAATGATGTTTAGTGGGGCATGGTGTAGTTATTTGTTGAAAAGCAAAAAGAGGTAACCGAGGGGATCGAGTAGGAGACCTTTATTCTGAGAAAAACTGAACGGTTGGGGGTTTGCTAAAATATAAAACCCTCTAAAAATTAATTTTAGAGGGTTTTGCATCTTTTGTGATTTACTTTGTACGCCCGGAAGGAGTCGAACCCTCAACCTCTGGAGCCGAAATCCAGCGCTCTATCCAGTTGAGCTACGGGCGCTTATTGTGACACAAAAGTAAGAGGAAATTATCAATCTACCAAGCCGAAAAAAAGCCTGTGAAGTGATTTGTTTCTATCTCCTTCATGTTCAATTGTTTATTTTTTGAAAAATTTATATAAAAAAAGAGAGGTAAAACATTTACCTCTCTTTGCAGATGATTTTAT
>NZ_SMMB01001135.1:0-6476 GCF_009711365.1 Xanthovirga aplysinae
TTTACTGAACAAGAACTGGAAATATGGAGGGATAGGGCTAAAAATGGCCCATATAAGGTTTCGGGGGATGTCAGTACTAATTCACCTGGTGATTGGGAAAGGATTGTAAAGGAAGCTGGAAAATTTATGCTGAATCCAGCTGCAGATCGGTGGAAAGGAGAGGGAGATTTGAATTCTTGTGTTCAGCAGTGGTCCTATGAGCCTTTCTTAGAGGGTAATGGACTTAAACATGCTGCCTTTGTTTTTTTGATCACAGGTAAAGAAGCTTATAGGGATGCTGTACTCAAAGAATTACTAGCACAAGTGAGTGAACCTTTAACTGATTTTTCTAACACCCGTCATTGGTGTGATGGAGTACTTAAGGATATAAATCCTTCTTTTTTCATTACCGAATGGTTGGCCCGTCTGTTACATGCCTATGATTACATTAGGAGTACTATTTCAGATCAGGACCGACAATTGATTGAGAATTGGTTTAAAGATGCCGCCTTATTTTTTCAAAGGAATCTGGATGAAATGCAAATTTATTACTTTTACGGTTCTCATGAAAAACGTGCCCAGGAGTTGGTAGAAATGTGGGATCCGTTTAAAACTATTGAAGAAATATCTCATTATAATGGTTGGCCTATACCAATGATCGCCAGATGTTGGAATAACCGGAAGGGAAATCAAGCTCGCTATGTAGGTTTAGCAGGTGTCCTTTTAGAGGAAGAATCTCTTATTAAGAGCGCTAAACTTTATTTCAAGGAGTGGATAAAATATAGTGTATTTCCGGATGGGACCATAGGTGAAATGGAGAGATGGACAAAGGAAAACCCTGATTTGGGATGGTGTTATGCTGGAGAAACCATTACACAGATGGTAGAAATTGCTGATGCTCTTGCTCGCAAAGGTGATAATAGTTTATATGAGTTTTCCACTTCGGAAGGTTATCCAGGGACCGCGTTAGTAGGAGGAAATAAAAGCCTACTTTTGGCGATAAAAGCTTTTCTGAAATATATGGACCAAAGTTGGAAACCACTTCGATATGCTACTGTTAATTTCCATCAAAAGGGGAATGAGGACTACTTAATAAATGGCTATAATCCATTAAATGGCTGGGATGGAATACAAGATATTTATTTTACCCAAGCTAATGTATATTATCAGGATGAATATATAAATGAAGTTTATACAAGGAGGGCTGCTAGGGTGAGGGAATACCCTAAGAGGCCTCCATATCCTCATGAACTTACATGGGAGGGAAGTGGTCACATTTTTCCCGGCAAGTTGTTTATGTTTGGTCAAATGGAGGGTAAAGTTTGGCCTTTTGGTGAAAAAAGAGAAAATAACTAAAAAGAATAATTCAAGTAACTGTCACTAATTAGAGAAGAGATTTGATGGAAATCTATTCTTACTTTATTTGTTAACCGCTCCTTAGTTCTCCCAAATTAATTTCTACCCTCAAACCTTCTTCTTATTTTAAGCTTTTAATTGTCAAGTTTTCCAATTTGAATTGGGTTGGGGCTATTTTAAAACAATTCAAATTATGATTGAAATATGAAGATCCATATGAAAAAACTGTTGGTCTTTCCCTTCTTTTTATAATTGGTAAGCTTATTTGTAGGATTGTTTTGTGGGGTTCTTATTCATAAATATAACCTTTTCCCATACCCACAGTTAAGAAAAGTTATGCTCAATTTAGGCAAGATCCCTATGGGCCATGGTCTATTGGGATTTATAAAGGCTCGACTCCTTTCCAATTAATTGATCCTGAAGAGATATCTAACCCTGTTCTTAGTGGGGAAGATGTTGATGACGTTGAGGCTTCATTTGTTGCAGATCCATTTATTCTCCATAATAATGGAAAATTTTTTATGTTTTTTGAAGTATTGAATAAAGCAACTAATCAGGGAGACATAGGTTATGCAGAAAGTGTGGATGGGAAAATGTGGGATTATAAAAAAATTATACTAGACGAAGCCTTTCATTTATCCTATCCTTATGTTTTCGAATGGAAAAATGAATCTTACATGATTCCTGAGAGCTTTGAAGACTTGTCTGTGAGGCTTTATAAAGCAAAGAATTTTCCAGCTGAATGGGAATATATAGGGAATTTGTTATCTGGATATCCCTATGTTGATCCTTCTATTGTACGATATCAAGATAAATGGTGGATGTTTGTAGCCACCGGTAGTAGTGTTTTAAATCTTTATTATTCGGATGACCTGAGGAAGGGTTGGCAACCTCACTCTTTGAATCCCATCATTAAAAATAATAAAAATATTTCTAGGCCGGCAGGACGTGTTATGGTTTATGATGATAAGCTTTTTCGATTGACCCAAGATGGGGAACCAATCTATGGATTTCAGGTTTTTGCCTTTGAAATTACCCAATTAACTAAAGAAATATATAAGGAAAGAATCGTGTCGAATACACCCATAGTGACTGGTACTGGTCAAGGTTGGAATGCTGCAGGGATGCATCATGTAGATCCGCTTCAAATAGGAAATATTTGGATGTACGCAGTGGATGGGCGAAGTCAGTAAACCCATTGAAAAGAGGCTATTTTCGGACGGCTTTTCTTTTGCTGGTAGGGTTTAAATCTCTCTATTCGTAGTGTGAGGATGATTAAACTTGATGACTTTTTTTCTTGTTTTTATGGCTTCTCGAATAGAGGAAAAAGAGTTTAGGTTTGTTGGATATGTTTTTATAGTGCTAAAAAATCAAAAGCAATAACAAGAAATACACTGAAGAAGTGAGTAATTTACCTGCTTATTATAAACATTTTTGAAAAGGAATATATTTTTTAGTTTGTTATTTGAACTTCTCTTTTTAGTAATGGTGATCACGTTAATCAGTATTTTATTCTAAACCATCTTTAAATGGTTTAGCTTTCATCGGATATTGAAGGGATGATGTATCTTTTTTTCCATGTTTTGGAGTTGAGTGAAGCTGGTATTTGAAAAGGTTTCAATAAGATTCGTTCCGTTTAAGACAACTAATTATTTCAAGGACCTACTTTTCATAATAGTTGTAATGTTTACTTACCCTGATTCCATTTAGAATTAACCAAGTGTTTTTAAATGATTTATTACCATTCAGGATATCTGAATTTTCTATAAGATTTTGAGGTGTGTAGCCTTTCCGGGCCACGAAAAGATTTAAATCACTGAAGTGTTGTAGAATCAGAGAGTCAGAAACTAAATTAATGGGAGGAGAATCAATAATAATGTAATCAAAATTATTCCGAGAAATTTGAATAAGTGATTCCATTCTTTTTGTAGAAATGAGATTTGAGGGGTTAGAAGGTGGGGGGCCGGCGGGCATGACAAAAAGGTTTTCAATTTCTGAGCTAATCGTAATCTCATGCAACTGAACTTTGTTCCTTAAAAAGTCGCTAATCCCTATTTTATTATTAATATTTAAGTTTAAATGGGCTTTTGGTTTTCTTAAATCTAAACTTAGAAGCAATGTCTTTTTCCCTGATAAGGCTAAAATTGCTGCCAAATTCTGGGCACAAAAAGTCTTTCCTTCATTGGGTATTAATGAAGTCAGGAGGATCACTTTAGGGTTTAATATCTTTTCATCATGAATTATGTTGAAGTAAAGGGTACGAAAAGATTCGGAAATGGCGGATTTTGGTTTTTCTATTAAAGATAGTGGAGTATGTTTTTTTGCATAGGGTAGAACACCTAAAATAGGTTTATTGGAAACTGAATGTAAATCACCTTTGCTTTGGATCTTTTTATTAATTCTGTCTTTTACTACAATAAGAAAGGCGGGAGCCAACAGGCCAATAAAAATTGATAATAGATATGTTTTTTTTGGTTGGGGTGAAATAGGGCTGTTGGCAGTTATTCTGGCATAATCAATGATTTGATTTTCCGATGTGTTGGCGGCCAAGGTGATTTCTGCCTCTGCTTTTTTGTTCATCCAATACTCATGCTTTTTGTCCAAGAAAACAAGTTGTCTTTCAAGGCCCATTAATTCTTTTTCATTTATAGGAAGCTTGTTTATTTCATTATTGATATTAGCTATTCTATTATTTAATTCATTTAACCTGATTTCATTAGAGCTAATTATATTGAGAATGGTGTTTTTTAGTTGTTCTGTCGTGCGGTTGACCTTTAGTTCTAGGACTTGAAGAGCAGGGTTACTTTTCTTTGCAGAGTACTCCATTCCTGATTTTTCACGGCTGAGTTCAGAAAGTTCTACAATAAGGTCATAAAGTGCTGGGTTGTCTATGTTTTCGGGAGTTATCGAAGCATATTTTACAATATCATCCATATTGTTGATGTCTTCCAGCATTTTATTTAGAAAATTTATATTCCCGGAAATATCTGATTTTTCGGTCTCCAATCTGTCTAATCTAGTTAGATAATTGGTCTCGAGAATATCTTGACCTATGACTTTGTTTTGGGCTTTGAAAGTTTGGAGATTATTTTCTGCCTCTTTTAGCAAGTTGTTGATATCTCCAATCTGTTTTTCAATGTATTCTAGGGTTTTCTTATTTACTCCGGTTTTTTTTGTTTGATCTTTTAAGATGTATGAAAGCATCAATTCATCCACAAAAACCTTGAGTTTGTCGGGGCAACTTCCTTCAACCGACAGTTTTAATATATTAGAGCCACGAGATATTGCTGAAATTCCTAAACCGTTTTGGAAGCTTTCTGAAATTCCATTAATACTATTTATAATAAAATAGGTCTCATGTTCAGAGGGAGGGATATGTGGATTAACCTCTATTTTGAAGTTTAAATATTTACTTTCAAAAGGTTCACTGATAGATAATGTTTTATCAATATCTATTAGGGGAATATTTTGAAGGACGATTTGGTTTCTTTTTACATCATAGAGTTGAATATTTTTTGCCTTAGCGGTCACTCGGTATCTTTCTCTAGGCAATAGTTTAATATGAATTGGGACATGAAGAATTTGATGTTTGGTGGAATCTAAATGTATTTTATAAGAAGTGTTGTAGAATTGTTCATTATGCTTATACCCAAAGGATAGGAAGTTCCAGACTTTTTCTTTGGTAAAGTACGAAATGCCAAAGTTCAACCGCTGCAGGGTTTGCGAAATAAGATTAAATGATGATAATATTCCAATTTCATCTTCCAGGGCGGTCTCCTGGATGTTGGCCCTGTTATCCATTAAAAATTCTTCAAGATTCCTGGAGCGATTCTTTCCCTTATCGATTTGAATAGAGCCCTCGATTTGGTATGTTCTCGGTGTGATACTATTAAAAATATAGGCCAGGGTAAGGGCCAAAAATATAGTGAGAATAAAAAAAGGCCAATTGGCAAGGATTCGTTTAAAAATCAACAATAAATCAATTTGCTCTTCCTGAAAACGATTCTTCATTCTGGATTTGGTGTTTAAGGTCAAAAATAATTATTTAGGATGGCAGAAAGTTAATTTCGAGAAGCGTCCACTGCGTTGAAAATTAGAACAAAGGTTGTTATCCCTCCGAAGAGAATATCTAATAGGTCTAGATTCCCCCTTTTTGTAGATGCTTTTTGAGGTTCTATATACAAAATGTCATTGGGCATAAGGTGGAAATATGGAGACTCTATAAGGTTGGGATCAGTTAGGTCTAGTAAAATAATTTCTGAACCTTTTGCTTTTTGACGGATTAGTTTTACATTCCGGCGATTCCCTTCTTGGCTCAAGTCACCAGCCATGGAAAGGCCTTCAAATAGGTTTGCTTGTCCATTATAAACATATATATGTCCCGGATTATTCACTTCCCCAAGAATTGATATTTTGAAACTTACCAATTTTACAGATACCGTAGCATTATTAAGGTATTCATTAATGGATTCCTGGATTTTTTTTTCTACTTCAGAAACAGTATGGTTAATCACTTTTATTTCACCTATTGTCGGTAAGTGTATGTTTCCTTCTGTATTCACGGAATAGCCATTTAGGTACAATTGCGCCTGATTATCTTGAGGGGTTCCGAAAAAATTGGTGGTTTCATTATAAAAGAAGGAAGAACTGCCTGGGTCCAGACTATGCACCTTTATTGATAATACATCATTGGCTTGAACCTTATATATTGGTTTTTGGTGTTCTATTAAAGTTGGATATAATTTTGAGAATTCCTCATCTTGAATATAAGCCAGTCTTTTCGTAGAAAAACAAGAGGAGAGGAGTAAAATGGATAAAATAAGGAAGGGAGTTTTTCGGTGCATGGCAAGTAAAATTGGAATATTGAATATAGCTTTTCTAAATTGTTTCTGTTTGTTAGAAGAATTATGTGGTAAGGGTTTCGATGGGCTAGCACTTTATTCAAGTATTAAAATCAGAATAAAGCATGTAGGAAGCAATAGGCTTAAAGAGTGGTATAGTAATCAGTTTTAAAGTTTAATGAATTTTATTGTAAATAACTGATTGAGGAAATAACCTTTAATTATATAGAGTTCTGAATTTAGGCTTGAACTAATTTCGTTAAGGGATTGATTTATGACATTCAAATGTCCGGAAGTTTT
>NZ_SMMB01001135.1:6703-8969 GCF_009711365.1 Xanthovirga aplysinae
AAGAGAAATGAAAAGAGGTGTTTGATTAGTGATTTTTTTTGAATTAAAATCACTTTTTAATTCAAATTGTTTTTCAACGGGGTTAGGAATAAGGTAAAAACCTAATTGGCTAATCGAATTTTTAACCAAAATAGGTTTAGTAAAAGAATCTGTACCATCAATATCAATTTGACGCAATCGATAATAACTATCTCTCTTAAAGGAATAGTCTATAAATTGGTAATCATTAGAGGTTTGAGAATTTCCTACACCTTCTACAAATCCAATTTTCTTATAGGAGGATAAAACGTCATCAGACTTTTCAATTTCAAATCCCCAATTGTTAAGTTCGAAAGCAGTTGACCAATAAAGGGCTGCATGATTCTTATCCTCATTACCTTTAAATTCTAATAAATTAATTGGCAGTGGAGTGGATGGATTAGGAGTTAGATTTACCTCCACCAATGCAAATTCATCTCTGGCTCCCGATCCTGTTACATCTTCAGTAATCCATTTAATGAAAAATATCCTATTAAGAGGAATTGGATTCTCATTAAAATAGATGGAAGTTACTTTTTCATGAAGTTCCCAGTTTGGGGAACTGCCTGCCTCTTCCTTTGAGGTATAATTTAAGTTGGAAAGAGGAAGATAATCAAAACCATTGGTGGAATAGGCCAATCCCAATAAGGTACTCCTTGGCTGGTCATTGAAAACCGCAAATTTATAGATTACATCTAGTACTTCAATAGGTTCACCCGTTCTGTTTTGGAGTTTAAGAATAAATTCTCCTGGGTTTAAATCTTGACCAGTAGTTTGAAACCCTAAGGAATAAATACTATCTAAAAGAAAGGCATAAACTCCACCTTGAGTTACAGTTGATTCCTTTATCCCACCAGCAAAATCACCTACATCATTATAATCGCCAAAATTCATGTCGCCTTCAGATAACCCATTTACAATAATGGAATTAGAATTAAGTTGTCCTTCGGTGGGTTCCGGAGAAAATCCATTTCCTTTAAATTTTCCGTTTCCTATACTTGGAGGAGGGGAATTAAAGTTGAAAATGTGAGCTGAATCTAAATTTTCTAATTGAAAAGGTGCAAACTTCAAAGTGGAGGTCTCGAAAGATGTTCCATTACTATATTTGCTATAAAGGAGAGTGTCACAATTATGATATTCAAAAATATGAATAAAATAAGGGGTGGCTGAAGCCAGATTGGTAATATGAATTGTGTTTTCATTTCCATTATAGATTACTTTCCCTCCATCAATTAGATCTGCAAAACTACTGGAAAAATCACTATCAGCCTGATAGAAAACACCATCCGCAGGAGTGGAACTTATGGTTTCATTTTCTTTTATAATAACAATTCTTTTTGATCCATTTCCATTTTCCCATTGAAGTTCCAAGCTGTTGTTTGTTTTTGAGATGATTTCAATACTTTTTGCTTCAAGGGCAGGGGCCACACAGGGTAAGGTCTGGTTTATATTAAGGGAACCAACGGTATTATTGGCAGGTTCTTTCCAGGTGAAATCTGAATAGGTTTGGCCACTTCCATTTAGTTGTAAGGAATGATTGGGGTTTGTTGTATCATCTTCTTTAACACCAATGTCAATTGATTTTAAACTATTTGCATACCCTTCAATGGCAGTGAAATTACCTTCATAACTTATGAACTGTAAAACTGAATCCTCGAACGTTAATGATAATCCGTCAGCCCCATTCTGCAGCCGATCAGGGAAAAAATAGAAGAATTTAAAGTTTCCTATAGTATCTCCATTTTTAAAATCGGACAATAATATTGTCTTTTCTCCATATAGTTTTCCATTTTCTCCATTGTAAAGGGAAATAGCAAATTTGGAAAAGTCATAATTTTCAAGGTCCTCTACAACTATCTCTATTGCCTCATTCAAATCATTTTTTACGGTGTCCTCATAATGAATTTCATTTACCCAGGCATTTTGGGCTAAAGCCCAAATGGGCATTTGTAAGATGGACAAAATCCAAATCTTAATTATGAGAAATGTTTTGGAGGGCATTGTACTGTCAAGGAATGAAGGTTTGAGGTGACTATTGAATATAATATATTAATCAGGAAAAATTAACATTCCCCTTATTTTAGTATGTAATGATTTAGATATTTTTAAGAGGTTTCAAACTTTAATGTTTCCATTAATTAAAAAAAATGTGGAGTTTGAAAGATTTTTTATCTGGTATTTTTCCTGGAATTGTTTTTTGTATACAGTTCTTTATTAAAATAGTGTTCTGTTGAGTTTATTTGATTTT
>NZ_SMMB01000732.1 GCF_009711365.1 Xanthovirga aplysinae
GCACTGTATTGTACAAAAATTGATGTAAGTTAATAAATTATTCCTCTGCTATCTCTTTCCTAATTCGGCTCAAACTTTCCGTTGCAATACCTAAATAAGAGGCTATATGATAATTTTTCACCTTTTGTTCAATATTAGGATATTGCCTTAAAAAATTCAAATATCTTTCAGTAGCTGTTTCAGCAAGGTTAGATAAAATTCTTTTTTGAAAACGAACAAAAGCCTTTTCCATTTTTTCTCTAAAAAAGCGCTCTGTACTAGGTACCCTATCATAAATTCTTTCAATATCCTTTTTAGCGATTTTATATAAAGTAGCGTCTTGTATGCATTCTATGCTTAGTAAAGATTTCGAATGATTGAAATACGCAATATAATCACTAATCCACCAATCTTTAATGGCAAACTGTAAAGTATGTTCTTTTCCTGTTGAATCCACAAAAAAAGTCCTCAGACATCCACTAAACACATAAAATTGATGATTTACATTTTCATTAAACCCTAAAACCAACTCTCCTCTTTTTAGTTGAATTTTTTCAAACTGCTGATCAATAAATTTAGTTTCCTCCTGGGTAAATGCAAGACCCTTAAAAATAAGGGATGTCAATGATTTTTTTATCATAATTAATCATAGGGACTATTCAAAATATATCCTCTTTCTTTGGAATAGGATAAATATTAAAGAAGTTTTAATAAACAAAAAAATGAACCTTGATCTTATACATGAAAGTAGTTGTAATGAAATTAAACCTTTTTTGATTTACTTTCCAATAGCGTGTCTTTCCATTTCATTTATTAAGTTTCTAGCACTGTAAATATTTACTTCAATAGCTTTCATTTCCTCTATTCCCTTTTCATAAATTCCCGATAAAACCTCTGGGACTATACCAATTTTAAAATCTCTTTCACTAGCTTCGTAGATTGTAGCGCGAGGACAATTTGGGAAAACACATCCTGTAATTATTAAAGAATTTACTTTAATCTTATCAAGGTATTTTTTCAAAGCAGTATGATAAAATGCTCCCCACCTTGGTTTATAAATAATCACTTCATTTGGTGAAACGTTTTGGACCCCACCTTTCAAAAGAAGTTCGGTCCTTAATCTAATATTTTTTTTAGGCAGTAAATCCATTACTAATTGGCAACCATCAGCATCTGGAAGTAGCATTTTACCTCCCATTTCTAAATTCTCCCTTCTACACAAATCGGCATTTGAACCATCTTTGAAGTATATCCTTACCATGTGAACAATTGGCTTCTTCAATTTTCTGAAATTGTCTATTAGTTCCACTAATTGTGGAATTATCCTAGTGGTTTCATAAGCTTCCTGAGATTGCCCTTTCAGAAAGTCATTCTGCATATCAATGGTAAGTAAAGCTAAATGGTCAAAATTCAGGGTAGTATATTTCATGAAAATTTTAAATTTCTTAGGATCCTTTTTTAAGAAAAATAAGCGCTTAAATTCTATTAATTCCAGTTTGATATTTTATTTCTTCTGGTTTTTAATACACTTTATCCTTAAACCATAGAAAAAGCACCCTCTGACGACCTTCAATTTTTTTAATTTTACTAACATTTAAGGAATAAAAAAAATCCTTCCTCTTTCATCTATCTTCAAAAGGATTTGCCAATTTATTACTAAATAGATACTTTATAAGCTTTTATAATATTAATTAATTTTTTTCATAAATTGGATTTATATAAGACAAAGAAAATCTTTCCTTTAGGAGTTTGACCACTTCCACTAACCTCCCTCCCCTTTTAATCCCAATTCCATTTCATTTATTAACAATCAATCCAACTAGACACATGAAAACCTTAACTTTACTAACCATCACTATAGCTTTTGCAATACCCCAACTTTACGCACAGGTAAATGAGGCTATTATCATAGAAGCAGGAACAGGAAATTCCGCCAACCCCAAACAAATTATTGAAACCGATGGCAACGGTTTGAATTTTATGCTTGGAATTCAGGTAGGAGAAAATAATGAGCTCATTGACCCTGATCAAGGGGAGTTCCATCAAAGAATTTCAGCTACCAGCATGGGAATTAACTTTTTAAACTTTAATCAATGGGGCATCACCAATAAAGTGGTAAGTTTTCAAAGGCTATTAAATGGAGCTGTTGGAACCAATAGAAAAGTTCTTCTACAAGTTGGGGAAAGCAATGTGTTTGATAACGTGCAGTTTATAGATGAAGGTCAAGGGCAGAACTCAAGCTTTGCACGACAAATCGGAACTAATGAGGCACTTAGTTTTCAGTTTATAGGAAACGAAGGAGCAGGCACCAATACTAATTTTTTAGGGCAAATAGGTAATAATAGTTTATCTTCAGAACAATCTATTGATAGTGGAACCGGTTCAAATTCTAATACGATGGTTCAAGTAGGCTCCAATTTGGCACTGAATGCTCAAGCTTTATTTGATTTTGGCTCTGGAACCAATTCCAATACAATAATTCAATTTGGGACGTCTAATGAGGGGGCAAATGAGCAGGTAATTATTGAAAATTCCTCAGGATCAAACTTTAATCTATTCAACCAAATTGGAAGTAATAATGCGGCCTTTCATAATCAGCGTATTGAAGTGAGGTCTTCAGGATCCAATAGGGGACGGATTATTCAAACTGGAAGCGGAAATGAGGCAGGTTATGAGCAAGTCCTTGTGCGTGATGCCAAAGGATCCAATCTGTACACCATTGCCCAATTTGGAAGTGGGAATCAATCTGGCGTGAATCAGATTGTATTCGAAAATAGTTCAGGATCAAATGCTGGTTTGATCATTCAATCAGGAACTGCTAATGAGGCTTTTTTTGAGCAACAAATTCAGAGTAATAGTTTTGGATCCAATAGAGCTTTTTACTTTCAATCTGGAAGTAGTCAGGCTGCTTTTCATCAACAACGAATTGAAATGGGGTCCGCAGGAAATAATAGGGGGTTGACTATTCAAACTGGAAGCGGAAATGAGGCGGGTTTTGAACAAGAAATATTTATTAACTCTCAAGGATTCAATTCTAACAAGTTTGCTCAATTTGGAAGTTCTAATGCCGCTGAATCGGAACAAAGAATTTTTGACAATAGCTCAGGATCTAACCTTAATTGGACAGCTCAACTAGGAGAAGAGAATCAGGATAATTTTTCTCAAGAAATAAAAAATTCAGGTTCAGGAACTAATTCTAAAATAACCACCCAATTAGGAGAAGAAAACATAGCTCTGTCATTACAACTCATTGAAAATGCCAGTGGAATTAATAAGGCCTTTATCTTTCAAGCTGGAATGAACAACAACGCCAATATCAATCAAACAATTAATGATCAGGTAGGGGGAGCAGCTAACCGAGGGCGCATTATTCAGTTTGGAAATGGAAATAGTAGCACTATCACTCAAATTAATGGAAACTAAAATATAATTTAAGGTCAGTTTTAAGAAACAGAAGCTTTCAAATAAAGTTGGATGGTATCTTTTAACTGAATTTGGATTAACAAAAGTTCTTATGATGCTATGGACCTCTATGGTAGAAAAAAAGAAAGTGATAGGAGTCGCCTCAAACCTCAGTTGGAAA
>NZ_SMMB01001282.1 GCF_009711365.1 Xanthovirga aplysinae
TGCAGGAGAAAATTTACAGGATGGGTCTAACTATAATACTTTTTTTGGTCGTTTTGCTGGAAGTGAAGCAACTTCCATTCAAAACACGGTAATAATGGGCTATAAATCAGGTAGGTCAGTCCAAGGCACCAGTAATATTTTTATCGGGAATAGAACAGGTTCTTACATTAATGGAAATTATAATGTGTTTGTAGGCTACCGAGCAGGAAGAAACCCCGAAATGGGAGATGATAATTTTCAAATGACAACAGCCAGTAACAATCTAATATTAGGTAACCAAGCTGGGCAATACGTTGCTGGAGATAATAACATCTTTTTAGGGTTTGAAGCAGGAAAGTATGAAACTGGCTCCAATAAATTGTATATTTCAAATAGTGATACAAGCACTCCACTAATCTACGGAGATTTTTCCAGCCAAATGTTATCCCTCAATGGATGGGTAGGAATAGGAACTTCGGATCCACTTAGCCGTTTACATGTTTACGGCACAAGTGATTATGTTGCTCGCTTTGAAGGGGAAGACCACTCTCTAGTTTATATTGAAGGAACACCGGGTTCAGAAAAATCAGTACGCTT
This sequence comes from Xanthovirga aplysinae, assembly GCF_009711365.1. Taxonomy (GTDB): domain Bacteria; phylum Bacteroidota; class Bacteroidia; order Cytophagales; family Cyclobacteriaceae; genus Xanthovirga; species Xanthovirga aplysinae. Next base: position 577 of record NZ_SMMB01001282.1, read on the forward strand.
TTTAGAAAGCAATGAAGTAAAGTGGGTTATGGGGATGGATAATAACAATCAGGAATATAATCTAGATGCTTTTGTCGTAAAAACCACCAACAATAGCCTACCTCATTTTTTAATTGATCATGCTAGTGGAAATGTAGGTATCACCAACAAACTGGGCATTGGAGTTGAGAATCCGAATGGGCAATTGCATGTAGGAGGCACTGCTGTTTTCAATGATTTTGTGGGTGTAGGCATAGATAACCCTTCGGATAAGCTTACAGTATTTGATGGGTGGATGAACCTAAAAACTGCAGATAACACCAATGAGCAAGGAATTTTATTCCAAAACTCTGGGAACCATTATTCCTGGAAAATATTTCGTAAAGATGCCTCTGACAACGATCCGGATGACGCTCATTTAGTTTTTGCCGGTGGCCCAAATAAATCAAACCAAGAAGACCTCCCTACCCGAATGATCATTAATAATAGAGGTCGAGTTGGAATTGGCACAGAGGATCCGGGAAGCTATTTGCTTGCGGTCAATGGATCTGTAAAAGCCAAAGAAGTAGAGATTAGTACAGATGGATGGGCCGATTTTGTCTTTGAGGATGATTATGAACTAAGAAACCTAAACGAGGTGGAGTCATTCATTTCCGAGAATAAACATTTACCAGACGTCCCTTCAGAAAGTGAAGTTATGGAAAAAGGGATTAACCTTGGGCAAATGGATGCAGTTTTACTTCGTAAAATTGAAGAGTTAACTCTTTATTTGATTGAACTCAAAAAAGAGAATGAGTCTTTACAGCAGAAAAATAAAATAATCGAAAATCGATTACTACAATTGGAAGGTAATTAATTTTTCGAAGAAAAAAATCTTAGGTGGCCACAATTACCTCTATACCTTTTTCAAATGCTAATAAGGTAAACGTTAGCAAAATTTCTTTCCACTTATAAAATTCTATGGTGGTTTATTGGTGGATTATTTTTTCCTGGATTTTGATATTTCCGAACCCAAAAAGGAGAATAGTTTTCCAGTAATTCAGCTTATTCCTTGGGTTTCCTTTTTTTATAAAGGTTTCCCATTGATTTTCTATCTGATAAAAAATACATATGACTATGAATAAATATATATATCAGTTATACTGCTCCTTTCCGGTAAAGGATAAGGGGCTCATAAAAAGACCCGATAAAAACTTCCTCAAACGATACAGGAAAATAGGTTACTCCATTCTGGTTTTATTCCTACTACTAGGTTCAGCAAAGCTATATGCCCAAGAAGGACCTTCTTTAGGAACAGAGCCTGATATTATCCTCAACGAAGACATAGAAAAGGATACAGTGATAATGGCTTTAAATACCATTAATTCCTCTAGCCGCATAGTTGCCCCTTCTTCCGTTGTTTTTAAAGCCGGAGAGAAAGTTTTTCTTAAAAATGGTTTTAAGATTCAGGAAGGAAGCTACTTTTTAGGTCAAGTGGGGCCTGTATTTACTGCTTCAGAATTGATAAGCGATGCTTATATAGACTTGGAGTGGTATGTAAATGCCGATTACTTAGATCTTCCCAATGACAATGGAACTGTACATGTAGTGTTGTTAGATGAAAACTCAGGAGAGGAAGTTTACCGTGAGGAAGTTTATGTTTTGAACATCAAAGAAAGTGGACAATTAATAGGGTATTACCGCCACTTTGTGGGAGATAATCAAGGTATAGATTACCGAATGAACCTATACTTGGAGGGTGCAGGAGAGGAAGTTTTAGAAAGCATGGACCAAAGTGGAAGGACCTTAGCATTTCTTCCTCCAATCGTTACCGTTTCAGAAGGGAACTTTACTCATAAAGTAGAAATAGAGCTGCAAAATCATTCAGATCTAATCAGCGAATACAGAATTTACAGAATAGATGGGGATGATGAACAATTCTTAGGTTCCTTGACAGGTAATGAATCTTTCTATGAAGATAGCTACACCTTTTCTAATGAGAATAGTTTGATCAATGGAGTGGAATATTCCTACCGAATTGTTCCATATAGCGAACGTTTTGAACGTTTTTATCCTGAACTGGAACAGAAAGGAAGCACTCATGACATTAAACTAATAGCCTCCGATCAACAGGAAGAATCACAGGTAGACCTTAATTGGGAAAATGTAGCCGAATTTGCAGACGAAATTAGAGTGACCCGAGATGAAATCACCTTACAAACGATACCTGCTTCTTCTACATTCTTTACGGATGTTCAACCTACATTTGGAAAAAATCATCAGTATGGTGTAGTTTTAGTAAAAGATGAAACAGACATTGTAGCGGCCTATGATCAAGGTGGAGTGAAAGCAAACGGATTAATTTCCGGTAGAGTGATTACAACAGAAGGAGATTTTGGTGTTCCTGGAGTAGAAATTAACCTTCAAGGCATTGTAGAGGGAGAGCAAATGGAAAAATCCACCACTACAGATGAAACCGGCTTCTATTCTTTCCCTGAGCTCTACTATGGAGAAGAAACCCAATTTACCATAACCGCAAGTTTAGAGGGGCATAGTTTTTCAGAAAATGAGCAAAGCCTCACACTTACTCGTCAACAACCTACTGTAAATGAGGTGAATTTTGGAGATGATTTTCAATTTGAAGCCGGTGGCCTAGCCTTGGAATATAGTAACTTCGAGATCATCACAAACCCTGAAGCCGGAGCGGTGTTTTTTCAAGGCGATGTTACTGTGCCGCAAAATGGGGAATCTGTTTACCTCAAGCTTTATCGAAACGGAGATTTAATTGAATTTATTGATTTTGAACTAAATGAACCAGGTAGAACTTATCCTTCGGTAATCTTTGCAGACTCAACAGGAATACCAGGTCAAAATTATGATTATACTGTTCAGGCTTACATCCAGGATGGAGATGCCATAACCGAAGCTTCTCATGAAGGAAGTACAACTTATCCATTTCCTGCACAAGTCAGAGCTGCGGATATTATAGGTCATTCCAATTCCAATTTAGGCAGAGTGGAATTAAATTGGACCTATGAACAACAGGCCTTACCATTCATTGATGGCTACCATATTTATAGAAATGGAGAATTACTTATTGTCTTGGATGATCCTCATCACACGACTTTTGATGACTTCTCAGGTATGCCCGGAACTTCCTATGAATATGCTATCTCTGCTTTTGTAAACCGGGAAGGGGAATCATTTGAATCAACTCAAACCTTAATCCCTGTAGTCCAATACCCTACTTTACCTTTGGTAACGGCTGTCAATGCACAGGCTGTGAACCAACAGGATAGAGTAGATTTAAATTGGGAATTTCCAGCGGTGCCTTCTAATTACAATTATGAAGGAGTAAACATTTATCGGGATGGGGAGCTGATCGTTTCCGTTTTAAAAGATTTTCCTGGCACTTATTCAGACCAAACTGGAATTCCAGGTGAAAATCATCGATATGAATTCAAAACCTTCAAGAATAATGATCCCCAAGTGGATGAATCTAATCCTGTTAGTTTATCCAAGACCTTTCCAGCTGTAAAAGCGGCGGAAAATTTTTCAGCTTCAGATAATCTGTATACAGGTTTTGTTGAATTGCAATGGGAACACCAATCAGATAATCACCAAGGATTTATTCTTTATCGTAACAACGATGAAATTACAACTTTGCCAGCTGGTAGTAGAAGCTATAAAGATGTGCTAAATGGCCCTGCAACCCAGTATACCTATAAAGTCAAAGCCTTTACAAAAAAAGAAGACAACCTCTATTTATCTTCTGCTCAATCTGACAATGGTAGCCCTAAATCGGATGGTGGATCTGCATTTCCAACAGCTCCTGAAGATTTTGTAGCTACCGATGATTTAGCTGCACATGTCCTATTACAATGGCAGTATCCACAGGAAGTTCTTGCTCAGTTTGAAATCTACAGAGATGAGGTACTTTTAACTACCTTGGCAACTGATAACCGGTTGTTTTATGACTATGAAGCAATACCAGATCAACAACATGTTTATCAAATTCGAGCAATATATGAGGAACAACCCTCCTATTTAGCGGGAGATTTGGGCGGTTTAGCCAGCACTAATCAGCTATCGGGCATGGTAACCACCCGAGAAGGAGGCTACGGCATACCTAACGTGCAGATTAGTTTATCGGCTGACTTACAAGAAAATCAATACTTCCAAAAAGTGGTTACTGATTCTTCAGGGTTTTATAAAGTAGAAGGAATTCCATTTCAGGAAGGTTTGCAAATTAATGTGCAGGCACAATTGCAGAATCATCATTTTGAAGAAGATCAGCAGCAATTTAGAGTGGAAGAGGGTCGTGAAGCTTATGAGTTAAACTTCCTGGATTTGGCATCTGTTTCCATTGTTTCTGGCGATAGCGTAGCTCTCCCAATTGATTTAGTAGCCACTCCAAACCACATCGAACAAAACATCGGCCTGCGTTGGAATGTCAACTCAGCAAATTACTCAGGCTTTAAACTTTACCGTGGATTAGAGGAAATTGCAGACATTTCTTCCCAACATCCCCGACTAGTTGTCGATGAGGAAGGGTTCCCGGGCTTTGACTACACTTATCAAATTCAAGCCTATTGGGATACTCCTCAAGGAAGACAAGTTTCAGCATTTACCACCGTCTCTGGCCATTTCCCTCAAGTTCCGGCTGTGGAGCATTTGCTACTTCTAGCTTTAGACAAGGAAGACAAGGTACAAATTAGCTGGAGTCATCCTTCCAATAAGCACGATTATTATGAAATCAAAAGAGGTGATGAGATTCTGGGATTGGTGCAAACTGGTGAGGAGCTGATTTTTGTAGATAATGATGGAATACCAGGACAATTGTACCATTACACTGTAACGGCTATAAAAAGTGTGGGAGACAATCTCTTTCTTTCAGATCCTGTTTCACAAACTTTGAAATATCCTTTGGTTTCTCCTGTTATGGATCCTGGAGTAGAAAATCCGGTGGGGGAAAACTATATTGTCCTAAACTGGTCTCATCATTCGAATAATGTGACTGGGTATTTAATTCAAAGGGATGGAATAGTGATTGATTCTTTAGATTTCGAAGAAAACTTGAACTCCTATGTCGACAAAGAAGGGATTCCAGGACAAAATCAAGAATATCGAATCATTTCCTACATCATAATAGAGGATCAAACCTATGAATCTGTACCTGTTAAAGTTGAAGTGGATTATCCTGACTTGCAGGTCCCAACAGCTCCAACTCTTGTGAGTTTTGAGGATGAAGGAGTTCTAAATTTAGAATGGCAATATGCTCCTGAATATGTGGAAGGGTTTAATATTTATCGGAATGGGGAATTGATAGGCTTGGTGTCAAGCGATCAGCCTTTTGTCTACTTAGATAATAATGGTACTCCGGAGGAAGTAAATACTTATCACATCGCTGCATTTGATGTTAGAGGTAATCAGACTTTTGAATCTCCACTAACCTCATTTTCCAATGCAATGCCATATCCTAAAGTTCCTGCACCATTTATTTCCAGGGCTTCCTATGGAGAATTCATCCATTTTGTGGAACTGGAATGGAACTTTGAACCAACCAATGAAGATGGTTTTTACATCTATAGAGGTGGTAAAATCATAGCAACCGTACCTTCAGGAAAAAGGAAATTTAAGGATGTTATTGATGAGGTACAGCGGGATGGTTTCAATTATGCCGTACAAGCCTTTAGAATTATCAATTCTCAAGAGTATCGTTCCGAACTAAGTAATTACGAAACAGGAAATACAAACTTCAACGATATTGTAGCGGGAGAAAATAAATTCTCGGACTTCTCAGCAAGCCAAGGGGATTACACCAATAAAGTAAGAGTAAATTGGGTTTACCAGGGAGGCTTAAATGAGTTAAAAATTTATCGAGATGACATTTTCCTGGAGACCGTTTCTTCCTCTCAGGGTTACTATGATGACTTGGAGGCCATCCCAGGAAAAGAATATGTCTATAGAGTAAGCGCCGAAATGCGATACAATGTTGGACATGGCCCAGTCACCCAAATAGAAAGTACTCTTGCGGCTAAAGGTTTTCGGGCTGCCAACGGTACCATTCGTGGGTCAGTAGTAACCCAAAATGGAGCAATCGGAGTTCCAGAGGTAGAAATTAAGGCTACTGCCCTCATTGATGGAGAACGCCATAGTTATACGGCTAAGACTGACGTTGAAGGAGATTTTGAATTTTTAGGAGTATTTTATGATGAAAATGCTGACTACGAAGTGTCCGTTACTTCAGTAGGTCACCAACTCCTTGAAGAGAGATTGGTTGCTCAATTAGGGACAGATGAAAAGCTTGCTCAATTAGCTCCTTTTGTTGATCAAACTTCATACGTCATTCGGGGAATAGCCCATAGGAAGGATGTAAGTTGTGGCATCAATGATTTGGAAGTAACACTGATCACAAGAGATGTGAATGGAAATGAAATCCGCAGTGAATCCCCAACAACCAACGATGAAGGTATGTATTCCTTTGCAATTAATCCTTTGAATAAAGAGGTGGGCAGTTATAGCTTAAGTATTGCAGATCAAAAGGAGTATTTTGTCGAAGATGCCCAACAAACCGCATATTACCAATTTGAGCAATCTCAATGGGTAATCACTAACTCTCTGGACTTACCAATGGAAACGGTTATTGATTTTGTGGAAACTACCACTTATCCAGTTCAAATTAGTATTGGTAGTGTTTGCGGAACCATAGGCACCAACAAATACGACCTTCGGGTAAGTGCTAAGGATAACTGCTTTTCCCAAACTTTCCAAAGTGATGAAAATGGGAATCTGACACTCAACCTTCCTCCTTTGGACTACAAATTTACGGTTACGGGAGTAGATCAACCGACTACTGGAAACCTGGCGGTGGTTGATTATCTAAGGGTTAGAAGTCTTGAGTTTGATCTTTTATCTGTCCATCAGCAAATAGAAAGCGAAGAGCTGAGTTGGGAGGAAGTAGAGGGAGATCTGGATCTTAATTTCACTTTTCATAAAACTCCTGAAATCCATATTGGGGGACTGGAAGAGTTCTTATGTGGCGATCCTGCATTCCCCGCACTAATGGAGCAGGGGAAGGCCTACACCTTAGATATTTCGGTATCTGAATTATTTGAAGATCTATGTGAAGTAAATGAAGGATTTCTGGTTATCAAAAATCAAGCGGCAGAGGAACAAAATATTACCTTGCCTTATGACGATGAGACACAAAGCTTCCCTGCTTATTCTTTTGTGGCAGGAGAACCAAACACCATTAGCCCTCATACGCTAAATCTAACGGTAGAATACCATACGGAAAATGGAGGCTTCCAAGGAGAAGAAATACAACAAATAGTAGTATTAGGACAAAAATCTCCTCCTGGTAATGATGTTATTGTAGAAGTGGATCGAACCGAAGGTGGACAAGTTCAATTGCCATTATTTGTTTTGAGAGACCCTCCTGGAGACGGTAGTTTTAGTTATGTGGAAGAAGGTTACGCCTTTGAAAAAACTCTTACCGTAAGTGATATGAATTCGGGAAGTGGTGGAGTATTGTTCAATGGAAGCTTTTCAGCCTTCGGTATTGGAATAGTAGGAGAAACCGAAACCAGAGCAGGTGGTGGAGAAGGAGAATCAGCTTCCTTTACTGTATCCACCAGCACCACAGAAAGGATTCAAACTTCATCGAGCTCTGAGATCTGGACCACAGACGATAACTTCTTAATTAGTGAAGCAGCAGATGTAATTGTGGGAGCAGGATTAGCGGCTGCCTACGGTATCACTGAAAAAATCACCCTGGATGATGAATGTAATATCGTAAAAAGCTCATTGATAAGTTTGTCTTCTAACCAGATTAAAACTAAATGGATTTATACGGTAAAACAAGTGGAAGAACTTATTCTGGGGTACGAAAGACAACTAGAAGAACTGGAAGAAGGAACATTTAGTATTGAAGGTTTAACCAAGCAAGCCGCCCACGATTACCTGACTGTACTTAAGGAAAACTGGGACCAGGTCCTCAAATACCACAGAAACGAAACCGTTCCACATTGTAATGTCTGTGACGTTGAAAACTTGCCAGAGCCTTTTAAAACGGCGGTAAAAGGAAAAGCTGAGTATAATGAATTTTGTGATAAGGTTCGCATCAAAGATGAAAGTGGGGAGTATATCCTTAATCCGGATTTTGTTTGGACAGAAGCCGACATGGAGACCTATAATAAGTTAAGCTTGTTTAAGGCCGACTTAGAAGATTATATTGCTTTCACCTATGTGGATCGTGCTGCCATAAAAGAGGGCGTTTCCGAAGCAGTCAACATTACCGATGAGATATTGAACAATGTTGATTTAGATGGAGAATATAATGCATTATATGGACCTAAAGTGGAAAATATTGAATTTAGCGGAGGCTTTGACGAATATGCCAATGAAGTCGCTATTGCCAAATCCAGTTTGAGGGGTTATCAACAGCAGACATTCTTTGAAAGTGAAAACTTTATAGGAGTTCTTTACCAGATTAAGACCAATGCTGTAACCACCTTTGGACTTGGTGTTCAAACAGGTATCTCTACAGAAGTGGTGGAGTCTGAGGAGAGAATTGGATTAGTCTGGAATTATAATTTTGAGTTTGAAAAAGAAAAAGAAAACACAGAAGAGGTTTCTGCCACCGTTGGTTATGTTTTAGCTGATGACGACGCAGGAGATAAATTCAATGTGACGGTTGTTCGAGGAATTTCGCCTAGCCATACGCCTTATTTTGGCTACGTGGAAGGAGGAAGAAGCTCATGTCCCTGGGAGCCTAATACTATTCCAAGAGACATTCCATTGTTAACTTTGGAAAGAGAAGATGGCTCTTTTGTCAATAACAGACAAGATAATGTAGATCCTGAAGGAGCTGCCTTATTCCCATTAAAGCTTTCCAGTGGAAATACTTTTGGAGAAGACCGATGGTATCAATTATACGTGGCAGAAAATGCCAATTCCATGGGAGCGGTAATAAAAGTTAATGGCATGCCATTAACCACTCAGGAATTTTTAATTCCAGCGCAAGAATCAATTTACGTTACTCTTAGCGTAGAGAAAGGATTAGCCTCCTTTGATTACGATGATTTAGAGATCGGGCTGACAGCTGCCTGTGAAGATACTGAACAGGTCATATTGCCACTAGAAGCCTATTTTAGAAGGCCTTGTAGCGGTGTCAGTATTTTATCGGATGGGAACCTGACTACCGAAGAAGGAAAATGGTTAATCCGAAAAGTGTCAGAAGGAGAAAGTGAATCCCTTGGGTTAAAGTTAGTGGATTACGACCCTTACAATGAAATCCTGCAGGAAATTCATCTTCAATATCGTTTGGTAGGAGAATCGGAATGGAATACCATAACTTCCTATACGAAGGCGGATTTAGTGACTTACTTTGAAACTTATCAAAGCACTTATCCTGAACCTACTTTACCTTATACCTGGGATATTACAGAATTAGACTTAAGAGACGGAAATTATGAGGTAAGGGCAGTTAGTCAATGTGCTGGGGGAGAAAGTACATCCAATAAATTAGCTGGAATAGTTGATCGTACTTCTATTCGTCTCATTGGTGATCCGGAACCAGCCGACCGTATTTTATCTTTGGGAGATGAAATCTCATTTACTTTTAATGAGTTAATCGAGCAAAATGCTTTCAACCCAGCTGATGTGAATTTGGAAACTACTGATGGAGTCCCTGTATCAATGAATGCGGGTGTGATTGACCAGAAAGTAATCATTACAATGGACGGTCCTACTTTGAATGAGTTAGATGGCCAAAGTTTAATTGCAAGAGTAGAGAAAGTTCAAGATATCTATGGAAATGCCTTAGAGGAAGAAGTTAGTTGGGAGTTTAAAGTACAACAAAGTCCAGTCTATTGGTATCCGGAGATATTGGAAGTGGATATAGTCAAAGGAGAAAGTAAAATCATAGAGGCACCATTACATAACTCCAGTGAAAATGATTATACTTTTGAAATAAGTGAGTTAGAAGCTACTTCCTGGTTAACCACTTCTCAGAACTCCGGAGTGGTGTATCCTTCCGGGTTTGATTTACCATTGACAATAGAAAGCCAAAGTTTGGAATTAGGGCTTCATGAAACTTCCATAGCAGCACAAATTTCCGGTTTTCAGGATCAAGTCTTACAAATCCGTGTAAATGTTCTCCAAAAGAGTCCTAGTTGGGAGGTTGATGATAATGCATTTGGAAGTAGTATGATTGTCAAAGCTAATTTCAAAATCGATGAAGGGGAAACTTCTATGGATAATCGAGACCAAATTAGTGTCTGGATTGGAAATGAGATTAGGGGCGCTGCTTACATTCAGGAAATAAGTGATGGAATCCCTGTGGCCTCCCTTACTATTGGCGGAAACCTAGAAGATGTGGGGCATGAATTAGAGTTCAGAGTCTGGGATGCCTCTGAAGGAGTGGAATACGATGGGCACCCACAAAGTATGTTGACTTTTGAAGAAGATGGAATTAAAGGAACAAGCCGAAATCCTGAAATTTTGCAAGTGAGAAGCAATCAGGATGAAGCCCGATATATTCCTTTACAAGCTGGATGGAACTGGATTTCCTTCAATACGGAGTTGGTCAATAATGATATCAATTATGTATTGAGAACTTTAAATCCTAGCCCGGATGACCACATTGAAACCAGAGAAAGGGCAGCAGACTTTCACCCTGAACAGGGGTGGATTAGCCAGGATGGACTAGACCAACTTCACGTTGAAAAAGGATATAAGCTGCATTTGGCCCAGGTAGATACATTAAGAATAAGTGGAGCACCTGCTTCTGCTGACCCGGTGTTCCTTGCACAAGGCTGGAATCTAATCGGTTACCCTTTGCTGGAAACCCATATACCTGAGGATGTTTTGCAAATAAATCCTTTACATGAAGGAGCCTTACTTAAGGATGCCAATTCAAATGCAGAATATTTTGATGGTCGTTGGAATGGAACCCTAAGCCAGCTTCAACCGTATCATGCTTACGAAGTGAATGTTTCTGAATCTGCTATTTTAACTTATTCAAATGGGAATCCAGGAATTGCTCAAAGCAGCAGAATGGACTCTGAAACTGAAGGGATAGATTACACAAAACGTTCTCCAATTGAAGATTGGCAGGTAGATCCAACTGATTACCGATTTAATATGACTATCGTCGGGGAACTGAGCGCCATTGAGGACCAACTTCCATCTGAAGGAAGTATTGTAGCTGCCTTCGTAGGAGAAGAGTGTCGCGGATTGGGACAACTAATTTACCAGGAGAAGCTCCACAAATATCTATTGAATGCATTTGTATATGCCAATCAATCTGAAGGCGAAAAATTGCATTTCAAAATTTATGATGCTTCAAATGGAAAAATCTACCATGCATCCAACAGAGAAACCTTTGGTGCTAATCAATTGGTAGGAAGTTTATCACAGCCCTATCAATTTAAAAGTGGAATGTTGGCAGAATTTCCAACAGATCTACTACAAGTTTCTCCTAACCCATTCTCCACAGAAACCACTATTTCATATACGGTTCCGGAAAAAGGCTTAGATGTGCGACTTGAAGTATACAATATGCTTGGGCGCAGAATCGCCATGCTAATCAACAACTCTAACCATGAGGCTGGATTATTCCAAAGAGAATTTCAGGCAGATGGATTAACGGCTGGTATTTACATCATAAAAATGAAGGTAGGAGATCAGTTGGTTACCGAAAAAGTGATCGTTCGTTAACAAATAAGTTTATCGGGGAGGCTTTTTGTTCTTACTTCGTATATAAAAGAGGAGCAGAAATATTTTTTCCTCCCCACAATATTAAAATAGCCAGACCCAAGATGGGATCTGGCTACTTTTTTATCAGACGAAAATATTTTGGGAGGATACCATCCTCTTTGTCCTGAAAAATAAAATTCAAAAGAAGGAAAGATTCCCCCCCAAGGGATAAACCAACTATTTTTCTAACCGAAAAACTGGATACCTTAAATGAGCCTCCTCATAGTATGGGGAGTGTTGATAAACAAAATTTAATTGAGCATAAGCATTTTTGGCGAACTCCGTATCTCTTTTTTTTTCAGCCTCTAATTTTTTCTGCAAATCAGCATTATTAGCCAAAAGATAGGCCGCCTCATCCTCAAAAACATAAGGAGAAAAATGTTCTTTTTGCTGCAGAATAGCATCAAAGAAATTCCAGTTAAAAAAGGAATCCGGGGCCTTTGGTTCCAGAGTCTCTACAATATAGCGATCTGCAGCCTGACCGGTATAAACTATATAATCCCCTTTCAATAATCTTACCTTTTCATTTTCTTTCTTTAATTCCACTTTTGAGTGTGGATAATGCCCTTCATAGACAAATCTTGAGGTCTGATAGTCTTTGATGTGATATACGGCCAAAGAAACGGTAGTATCCCTTTCAAGTTGTTGCATGACAACCTGATTGGTTTTCAAGCGATCAATCACTTTATGCCAACCCTGAGGAATGACATAGGCCTTAGGTTTATTTACATTGGCTGTTGCATTATAATGATCATAAAACTTTACCTCTTTTTCGTAAGGCTTGTTTCTATCATAGTATAATCGAGGCAATCCACTTACCTTGCTTTTTTTAAAACCACCTTCATAACCTTTAAAAGTCAAAGTAGAATATTGAGTAGAATCCACTGCCCAACTCAATGGAAAAGATTGTTGCTGTGCCACAGCTTGCTTCTGCTGTGCTCTAAGCTCCCTTATTTCATTTCCCTTTTCGGCAGTAAATTCTGCAAATGTCTCCATTAAAGCATAAGTTGCCTCCACCCTATCTTTATAGGGTTTCAACATATGTGTTTCGGCCATATAGCCAATGGTATTAAATAGTGTGGTGTACCCAGTAGAGTAGCGAGGATTATCTATAAATTGAATCCAACCGTTATCTGGTGTATTCCTGGTTCCCCAAACATTCACATAAGGAGTGGTATCAAAATTTTTATCCTTCATAGTTCGGTAAACTTCAGGCAACATTTCCTTCTCCAGAAAATCCCCCAATACCCCACCCAATTTATCTTGTTGAGTAGGCAACAAAGTCATGACATACTGATAGTCTGCCCCATTACTCACATGAGTTTCCAGATATACATCAGGATCTAAAAAATGGTAGATTTTAGCAAAGCTTCGTGCATTTTTCGAATCATTTTTAATAAAATCTCTATTGAGGTCCAAATTTTGGGCATTACCTCGGAAACCATAGGCTTCAGGACCATTTTGGTTTGCCCTAGTAAATGAATTTCTATTTAACGCCCCACCTATATTATAAAAGGGCACCACCGCAATAATGACATCCTTCCATTTCTTCTGCTTCTTTTTATTCAAAGCTAAATTCCGAAGAAAAAGCATACTGGCGTCAATGCCATCAGACTCCCCAGGATGAATCCCATTATTGATAAAAAGCACAGTCTTTCCCTTTTGCCTGCTTTTATCAAGGTCAAAATCTTCTTCCACATCAAATAGGATCAAATGAAGAGGATGCCCACTATCAGTAGGCCCCATTTCCTTTATCTGGATCATAGGAAATCCCTGAGCCAACATTTGAAAGTATTGCATTCCTTCGTGGTAGGTGACGGTTTTCTTTCCCTCGCTCTTTTCAAATTTTGTCAAATATTTATCCTGGGCCAGAAGAGGACTTAGATTTAAAATAAGTCCTAAAAAAATGAAGATATTTTTCATTGGAATTTGATAGATTTAAAAATTTTATTTGGGAAACAAGATACAAAATCTTCTTTTGGTTTGTTTGGCCCGAGATGGGAAGGAATTAATTTAGATCAAAAAACACCACCAATACTTATACTTTCAAATGAAGCTGTAAATTAAAATGGAGTCACAAAAACTAATGTAAATATTAATAAAAGAGCTTGATTAATTCTTGCTTTATTACTTATCATATAAGTATTCATCTTGTCAATTATTTTCAACTTTTTAATCTACTTTTGCAGTTACTTCACGTTTCCCTCTTCCTCACTGACAATGAGGCCGAATTTCTTTAAGAATTTCAAAAAGTTTCTTTTGCAAAAAAGAAAATCTAGATCTCCTGCTTTTTGCCAAAAAACATTTTCAACAATATTAGTAATGATAACTCCTCTTCAATAAAAAAATACACATTCCTGTCTTACAATTATCGGGAAAGCGCCTTTTATTGTTAAACTCAAGGTTATTGCAGAATCCAAAATGCTCTCCTCCAAATTCGGATAGTAATTCAAAAATTTTCTCAAAATTTAAGGCCTTTAGCTTTTTATTCTAATTCTGCATCAGCTCGGAGGTGATTAGAATTAATATTTTGAACGAAACCCTACTTAATAATAAAAGCCAATCCCATAACACTACAATTCATTTACAAAAAACATCCCAAAAACAATTTCAATCTAAAATAAACAATATACATAATCCTTAATATTAGGTTTTAAATATCAAATTAATTAAATTAATTAAAACACCTAACCACAACTAAGTATAAATATCTTAATTATAGATATTTCCTTTTAAACACAAACAAACCGCTATTTAAAACCTCTAATAAAAAAACCATGAACCTCGTTAAATTCTACTGTACAATTGTCATAATCTTATTTTTATGCCAAAAAAGTTGGGCTCAAGCAGATTATGAAGGGATTCCCTTAAAAAACATAGAGGAAAGCTTCAAAATGTTGGCCGATTATGAAAATGGGAAGCTTACTTCCGCAGAGTACAAAGTCACTAATACCAAGGCTGTGGGTATTGGACTATTAGATCCCATTGTTTTACACTTACAAAGTGCTACCAAATATAAAGATTGTATTTACTGGATTCACAGTGAATTTAAGGGGACTCGGTCTTTTATGGTGGTAGCTCAGAGAAAGGATGGAAAATATAATGTGAAGAAAGTTAAGCTTCCTCGATTTATGAACTCTTCTTGTGGAGATGGGAATGAAGTTAACCATCCCAGTAATATGCAACTTATCGGGAAATTTTTGATGATTAGCATAGAAGCTGAATATAACCCTTTGAGTAGTTCGTATAGGGACCGTCACCATATGTTCATTTTTTATGACTTGTCTGATCCATATAATCCAGTTCGTTTACCTACTCGCATAGAAGATTGTAGCTCCAATACCTATGGGGGAGGAATAGCCTACCACCCTATCTTAGAAAGATATTTTGTGGTCACCAGCGGAGGGAAAGTCTACAAAAGTAATGCTTATAAACTAGGAGATAGTAAGCTAGCTTTTGAAAAAATTGGGAATCTGTCCAGCACCAGTGGCATAAAGGTTTCGGCCGGTAATAATTTATTGGCTCAAGAAGATGGAAACCTCTATTCGGTAGCATTTAACGGAAATGACAGCCATAATGATAACCGCCTTCACCTAAGGAAGGTAATTAATGCTGAGGGTGAAATTGAAATGGGGAATAAAATTACTTACAATTTGGGGAAAAGAAATGGCACGCATTTTCGCTGGGGAGCAAGTATGGTAGTGCACTCCCCAGAATCATTTACCATCATGGCCAATGAAAGGGAATTGCATTCCGGTGGTTTTAGTGATTATTCCAGAATTCGGGAATGGCCAGTTGACCCTGCTTTACCCTATCCGGGAAGAACCTACAGAATCAGACCAAAATGTAAGGCTGCGGAAGATTTTAGTTTACAGGTCTGGGCTGGAAGTTCGAGCAATGGGAAAAATATTCAGATGCAAAGTAAATACGAAGATTGGGAGTATTGGAAAGTCGTTAGGTCGTCGGATAAACAAGGTTATTTATTAAAAAATGCCCATACAGGAAGGTTCATTTCTGTAAAAGATAAAAGCACCAAGAATTACGCTACTGTCCACCAGTGGAAAGACGATAACAAAAATGATGATAACAATACCCTAAGGTTTGAACCGCTAGGTAATGGCTTCTTTGTATTACGTTTCCGGCATTCAAATCGTGCATTGGCTATTCAGGGCTCTTGTTCAGACATTGCTCGACAAACCAATGTACGGCAAGAAGAGTATAGGGGGTGGAATGATATGAAATGGGAGTTTGTAAGAGAAAATATGAGCAGCAGATCAGCTCTTTTATCTGGAAAAGAGGCTAATGTGGAAGAAAATGAGTTTTCTCTAGAGTCTGGTTTAAGTATAAGTCCAAACCCCTCCTCTTCCGAAATGCTGATTTCTTATGTAATAGAAAAAGACGTTCTCGCAACCATTAAAATTTTAGACATAAATGGAAAGCTTTTATTTGAAACCCAACAAGAGGCTTGGGCAGGCCAAGAAAATCATTTTCATTGGAAAGGTCAAAAGAATAATGGAAACCCTCTTCCAAAAGGTATCTACCTTTGCCTAGTACAAGCGGGCAATGAAAGGTTTATGAAGAGAATTGTTAGGTATTAAAAAAGAATAAATTAAACAAAGCGCTCGCCTTTAATAAAAGGCGAGCGCTTTGTTCCCTAGTTTTTATAACTACATTTTTACTTTTCTTTCTCCACAGCCGATTTGGAAGTTCCAAAATAATAAGCAAAAACCGTCAAGGCCACACCTTCAACCATTCCCAAAAGCTGGTGAAAGAGAGAGCTGTTTTTCATAGGAAGAAAAATAACCGCCAGTACAATCAAAATAAAAGAGCCCAAAGCGGTGGCTCCAGAAGCAATCATAAGCCAGTCCGTCATGCCAGTACGTTTCACTTCAATTTCTCTTTGACGGGCACTGACCCGGTCTTCAAGTTCCAAACGAGTTAGTTCCAGCTCATAATTTTTCAAAGCAACCCTCAGTTGCTTTTTTTCCTCATCCGAAAGACCTCTTTCATGCTGTACTAAGTTTTTAACAATACCCAACACCCCTTTATCTGGCAGCACATTACCAATTACTTTCATGGCTTGAGGGAGTTTTTTTTGTAATAGTTTCCCTACTGCGGTTTCTTTAAATGGTTTTTTCATTGTAGTAAATGTTTGAATCAATTAAACTGGAAGGAATACCAATAGATTGAGCCCATTGGGATACGTCAAAAGAAGGACAATCTTTGGTTGCATTGACCTGATTATGACCAATGAGTTTAACCTTGGGCCAAAGCATGGTATGCATTTTAACAAAGTTCTCCAATGCCACCAATTGCTCTACCGTTCGTGTGTCTTTGGTGGTCCTACCATTTTTTGCCAGGCCTCCAATGTAACAAATGTGTCTGCTACGACCATTCCACCCTCGGGCACCATTAGAAATTTCCCAAGAAGAAATCGAATCATCCCTATCAAAAGGAATTAACAGATCAAGTGTTCCATCTAAAAGGAAAAGTCCTGAGTAACCTACCTTAGACCAGCCTCTTTCCTGTAGGTGCCAACGTTCAATGTCGGTTCTATCAAACCACATACCCTCTGGAGTGGCTGAACAATGGATCATTAAATGTGTGAAATTATTTTTCATCTTTTTTATAGTTTACTTTTTATCACTTCGTACAGGCCCTGAAGGGTTGTTTCTAACTGGATAATAGCTTTGGTGCTTTGCGTTTGAATTATTTTAATGTCATTAATTTCATCTTTCTGAATAGCCTGAAACTCCAAAATACGACTATGGAAGCCTTTCTGCTTTTCTTGTAATTTGAGTATTTCTTCCTTGTTTTCTTGGATTCGGCCTTCCTGAGCCTTTACAAGGCTATGCAAATCCTGCAAAGCCTTTTCAAGGTTATCCGTCTTGTGAGAGAGTGTATTTTTAGTGAGTGCATCTTTTGCATGCCTCACCGAAATGGCACTAATTACTCCTATAAGAAAGGTAATTAGGCTGGCCGAAATAGACAAAGTGGTAATATCTACTTGCATAAAGAAAAATTATAATTGTTGATTAGTTTATGTTTTTCGCTTTTGGAAAATTTTTATCGCTTTATCTCATTTATAAAGCATACAGGCACCGTCAAAAAAGAAGTTCTGAAATGGATGAGGCACTTTTTCCCTTCTTCTATTATTATATTTGTTCCTTCCGTTTAGCAAATTCTTGATTGCGCCTCAATTAACAATTTTAAATGGTACATCTCCCCATTCCTATACAATTGCATAGCTTTTATATGGTGGGCTTTACTTCCCTTGTAAACATTTACTTTATTATAGGTGGATAAAATATGGTTTACACATTTCAAATGAGGGGTGCCCATTATTTCCTCCCAATAAAAACAGTCCTGAGCACTAAATTGAACATGGTCTTTATCCTGATCATCAAAAATCTTATCTAACACTTTTCGACTAACGGTATGGATAATGTTATGAATGTAAAGGGCCTTGGGAAAGCTATAAGGAAAATTCATAATATCCATTTTTCTACCTAGGGCTTTGAGCCATTGACTAAAAAAAGCATCACTGGTAAAATAGTTTTTCCAAGGAGGCCGATAAATGTCAATCATTGCCAAAGTATTTTTGGAAAATAAATTCAGAAAGCTTGTTTTCTCAAAAAAGAAAGGAGGATGGGTGCCCATCTCAAGGTAAGGCTCCCATTCCACTGGGGTTTTTCCTTTCTTTCTAAAATATTGCCGGGCCTGTTCCAATTCACCATCGGTCTCCAAAGAAGGCCCAACCTCCCGTACCTCCATCATTCGAGAAAGATCAAACCTATCAGGATCATGTTTAAACACTTCTAGCTTTAAAAGTTCCTTAGCACCCACAACCCGCACCGTCCGCCTCATTTCTTGCCTGTTATACTCTTCAATTCGTGTAGAAATGGTCCCTATTTTTTCCTCCAGGAGATGTGCAAAGTCATCAGAGGGCAACAATGGCCCAAAATTATATTTTTTGGTTTTAAACATAAATGAATTGGTTGTTAGTTGAAATAAATGCTGTCTTCCTAAACCTACCCTGGGGATAAACCAAATTAAGGCTCTAGCGAGATACTCATACTAGTTTGGAGCATTTACTTCTACAAAGGGAAATTTTCTTTCTAAGGAAGCTCTTTCTTAGTTTTGGCCTCAAGCCGGCCAGGCTCTTACTTTTTTCATTACCAAAAAAGTAAGCAAAAAGGCTAGAACTAAAAATGCTTCTCCACTCAAAGCAACCCACTCTCCGCTTATGGCTCAGACCAACCTTTTGGAATGCTTATAACTAATACTTCGTATAAGCCATCTAAGGTCTCCTATTTATCAAGAGTTCAAGAGAGACTCTCAACGCTATCAATTTAAACTCTATTTTTAATCCAATGGGATTAATAGCAAAAGAGAATGAAGGATAACTCCTACAAAATTTAGTACATCCACCCTTGCCATAAAAGAGGGCAGGTCGAAAATCTTGGCGGATGAGCCTTAAGATTTTCTTGACTTTTTGGTTCGTTTTTGTGTCAAGACAAA
>NZ_SMMB01000658.1 GCF_009711365.1 Xanthovirga aplysinae
TCAAGACGTAACTTTTACCTATAACCTCAAATTGATCCTCTTGTACCACAATGGCGGTATTTTCATCTATACCAATTCCTAAATATTCAGGGTGTTTGTCCAACAAATTCAACATTTCGAATTGACGGTTACGAACCAACACATGTTGATCAATAGCCACATTTTTTAAATAGCCAAAACCAACTTGATGATCTCCCATAATTTCCCCACTTCCTTTTGTATCTCCTCGTACCAAAAAATCACCCTGTATACTTGCTCCCGCTGAAGATCCTCCAACCACTCCTCCTCTGTCTAAAAGCTCTCTAACCAATTTTTCTACCTTTGTACCCTTGTAATTTTCGACAAAGCGCCATTGACGCCCACCCCCAAACCAAACACCTGTGGCATTTTTTAAAGATGCCACAAATTCTTCACTATTGGCTTTTTCACGGTCAGTAGTATATAGGACAGTAACATTAGTTGCTCCATGATTCCTTAAAATTTTAGCTTTATTTTCCAACCCTTCATTTTCTTTGACAAGAGTTGGAAAAAAAACAATTGGGGCATCTTTTCCACCTGCAAGCTCTAAAAAGCGAAGTACAATTTCTTTGGACTTTATGCCACCTCCTGCAATTACGAGGGCCCCATTTTTAGGCCCTTCGGCGACAGGGTCTTCTTTTTTCTCCTTTGCAAAGGAATTAACTTGAACTGCAAAAAAAATAGCGAATAGAAAAAGGTAAAAATTATGCTTCATTTAAAAAGTAATTTTAGCAACTAGTTTAAAAACTAATACAATGAAGAATTGCAATACAATTAAAATAATAGGTAAGAGCTATTAGAATGAAAATCTCAACACCTATTTTATTACTTTTCTCTCTTTTAAATTGTATTTATCACCCGCTCTTAAAAAATAGAAGAGATTTTTATCCTTTGGCAAATTCTTTGATTTTTTCACCTTCTTAGGCCAGAGTGAACCCTGATCATACATTAACACGTAACTTTCCCCTATTACTTCGAATTGATCCCCAATAACTACAATAGCCGTATTTTCATCTATTCCAATTCCTAAGTACTGGGGGTGCTTTTCCAAAAGATTTATCATCTCAAACTGGCGATTACGTGCCAATACATGCTGATCAATTGCTACATTTTTTAAATATCCGAATCCTACCTGATGGTCTCCCATAATTTTTTCGTTTCCGTAGGTATCTCCTCTAGCTAAATAATCTCCCTGAATACTTGCCCCTGCCGAAGTACCTCCAATTACTCCTCCCCGATCCAAAACTTCTCTCACTAACTTCTGTACTTTTGTTCCTTGATAATTATCTACAAATCGCCATTGACGACCGCCACCAAAAAAAACTCCTTTTGCATGTTTTAACGGTTCCACAAACTCTTCACTATTTGCCAATTCCCGATCTGTAGTATAGAGGAAAGTGACATTAGTAGCCCCATGTGCTTTCAATTGTTCCGCATATTTATCTTTTTTTTGCCCATCTTTCATAAGGGTGGGAAGAACCACAATGGGAGCATCTTTTCCTCCAGCTAATTCAATAAAACGAGAAATAATTTTCTTAGACTTCATGTTTCCCCCTACAATAACTAATGATCCCTTTTTAGGCCCCACTACGGGTTGCTCATTTTCAGAGAAGAAAGAATAAGATGGAGCATTCAATATTAAAAAAACAGCAAAAAAACAAAATTTCAGAATTGACTTCATAGCAACAACTTAAAAATAAAATTTAATAGCAAAAAAGCGCAAAGAAAGTTCTTAAAGCTTTTTCAACTAAATTTACACTTTTCATTTATCACACTTTCTATATAATTAAAATAAACATTAACGATATTCCTCAAAAGTTTTATAGCCACTTCCCGTATTGAGTAGAAGGACTTTTTCCTCTTTTGAAATGAAACCATTTTGTGATAAATCCCTAAGGGCCATCCAAACTGCTGCCCCTTCAGGAGCAACACAAATGCCTTCGGTAGCACAAATTTCTTTTACTCCCTCCATTATTTGCTCTTCAGTTACCGCAACAGCCATTCCTTTGGACTCCTTTACTACTTGGTGAATCAAATCTTCTCCAAATGCTTTGGGAACGGCCAGGCCATTAGCAATGGATTCTCCATAAGCATTCAAATTCTGTTCTTTTCCATTAATCATATCCACCATTGGGGTACAATTTGCCGATTGAACCACAACCATTCGAGGCAGTTTTGTATTTTCAGGGATCCAGCCCATGGCCATCATCTCATGAAAGGCCTTCCAAATTCCAATTAATCCTGTTCCACCTCCAGTAGGGTAAAGGATAACATCCGGTAATTCCCAATTTAATTGCTCGGCAATTTCATAGCCCATAGTTTTCTTTCCCTCTAACCGATAAGGCTCCTTTAAGGTAGAAATATTAAAAGCTCCAGTCTCTTTTTGGATTTGTACAGACATTTCCCCACATTTATCAATCATTCCATCCACCAAAATTACTTCAGCTCCAAAAAAGCGACACTCATCCTGAAAAATCTTGGGAGTAAAATTCGGCATTAAAACAGTAGCCTTCATTCCCGCTGCTGCACAATAGGCACTCATTGCACCACCAGCGTTTCCTGCTGTAGGAGTTACACATTCGGTCACACCTAATTCTTTTGCTTTAGAAATGGCCATACTAATTCCTCGAGCTTTAAATGAAGCTGTAGGATTAAGTCCCTCGTCTTTCATTTTAAGATCACTAAACCCATATTTAACTGCCAATCGATCCATTTCCAATATAGGAGTCATACCCTCACCTAAACTAACTATATTCTTAATTTCAAAGACAGGAAGCATTTCAAGGTATCTCCACATACTACTTTCCCTGCCCACCAATTCCTCTTTTTTGAAATCTGGTTTCTCTGGATAATTAACAATTAAAGGCTTGTTACAACAAGTTGAATAATATTGTAATTGATTTATAGGATAATTTTTACGGCATTTTGAGCATGACAGATCTACTGCCAAAGAAGAAAAAACTTTTGTCGAATCCATAATAAATAATTAAATGTACAGCCTAAATTTCAGCAATTCGCCATAACTA
>NZ_SMMB01000339.1 GCF_009711365.1 Xanthovirga aplysinae
TTTTTTTTCGGACTTATATGAAAGGTTTGTATTTGTCTACCTCATTGATCAACAATTAATTTGCCCCCGTTTGATAATTGTTAACAAATGAGCATATGAAAAACAGAATTTTTCTATTTCCATTTTTTACTGGATTAATGGTTCTCATACTAGATCTGGTACCGGTAAAATGTGAAGGGCAAGCTACACAGTTTGTCAATGATAGTATTAATGTCTTTTATGATAGTTTATTTTACCATTTGAGGCACTCCTATTTGTTGAAAGATGAAGTAAACTGGGACAGTCTTGAGCAGAATATTCGTAATAAAGCACTTGAGCGTCAACATTTCGAAAAATCTTTGCAAGTAACCACTGAATTATTTGATGCCATTAAAGGATCTCATATGAATCTTTTTTCTGAGAAAGGGTGGTACAAAAGCACGTTAATGCCTGAAATACCTCAAAGTGAATTTAATATAAAATTCTTGGAGAAATATGCTGAGAATCCATCCTTTGAGACGAGAGTATTAGACGATTCGTATGGATATGTATTGATGCCTGGAATGCTATTAATTGATGTTTCCCAAGATTCTATTAATAAAGTTGCGCAAAATATGTATGATCAAATTATTGAGATGCATAAGAGTAATTCATTAAAAGGTTGGATTATTGATTTACGGTTCAATATTGGCGGTAATGTATTTCCAATGTTGTCTTCACTTTACCACCTATTGGGGAATACAGTAACTTATACAGTAAAAAATAGGAATGGGCAATTAAAGGAGGAGTATCTATTGCAGAATGGGAATATTAAGGATGAAGAAAGTGGAGGGGCATCTGTCCAACCCAAAACTCCACCAAACCAAAACATCCCTGTTGCATTAATTGTTGGCAGGCTAACAGCCAGTGCGGGGGAATTGATTCCATTGAGTTTTAGAGTACGACAAAATGTTTTAGTTGTAGGGGAAAAAAGCTATGGGCTCCTTACAGCTAATACTTTAACTGAACTTCCCTTTAGTACTAAATTAACCCTTACATCAGGATATTTAGCAGACCGTTCAGGTACTTATACGGAGCGTATTGTTCCTGATATTGAAGTAATTAAAGAAGCAAATTTTGAAGATCTTTTAAAGGATCAAAATGTTATTGAAGCTATAAAATTTATTAAATCAAAAAACGAAAGCAACTAAAAAACAATTAA
>NZ_SMMB01000801.1 GCF_009711365.1 Xanthovirga aplysinae
CAAGCCCTTTCAAAACGAATTTTATCTTCTCGAAGTATCAGAACTCTAGAGGAATACTGACTTTTGTTTTATCCCACTGCATGCTGAGTACATTATCTTTATTCTTTTCCTCAAAACTTATGGTAAAGGGTTCAAATATGATTTCAGTCATTTCTACAGGAACTTCAAAGCGAACTAGGTCTAAAGATTTATCGTAATCATAAGTTCCCCATTGGCCTAAACCTTTATTTATAATAACTGTCCATTTTTCCTTTTGGGGGATGGTGAATATAGAATAAGTCCCTGCTTTAATTTTGTGACCATTCAGTTTTATATCTCCAGTTAAAGTTATTTCTGTGGCTTCATTGGCACCTGTTCTCCAAACTTCTCCAAAGGGGGCCAGTTCACTGCCAAAGGTTTCTCGCCCTCTTTTATGTGGACGGCTGTAGGTGATTTTAACATAAGTGTCTTCAAATTTCATAGTTGTCACACTTAGTGGGCTTGGACGTGGTTTTAGGGCTTCTTGCCCATAAGAATTTGAATTTAAAATGATTAAAACTCCAAAAATGATGGCGGGAATTAAAAGTTTGTTCTTCATAAGGATTCAATTAAATTTGTCCTGTCTACTAGATTAAAGTTTCATTTTTTTAAGAGAATTAAAAAAGTGTTTTCAATTGAAATCTAAATATAAACTTGTAGAGGTGTTGATTCCAGTTTTTTTTGTTTTTTTTTAGAATTTAACCTTTTTGCTGATGAAGAGACCTGCATTTGATGATATTTTTATGGAATTGGCTGTTAACCTGGCCCAAAGATCACACTGCATTTACCGGCATGTAGGGGCTGTATTAGCTAAGGACACCAGAATTATTTCCATAGGATACAATGGACCACCTGCGGGTACGCATAATTGTGATGAACAATGGCCTGAAAAGGGTTGTGAGAGGGATTCGAAGGGAAGTTGTTCTCTGGCTATTCATGCAGAGCAAAATGCTATTATGTATGCCGTGAAAAATAAAGCTTCGGTGGAGGGGGCTTCTATGTATGTTACACTTTCTCCTTGTTTGGCCTGTGCTCGTATCATTTATAGTATGAATATTGAGAAGGTCATTTATCTAAAATCTTATGCGGAGTTCAAAGGGCTTGAAAAAGATGAAGGGTTGGATTTTTTAGAACGTTTTGGGGTAAAAACTCAAAAATACTCTGGAGATATAGCCAATGTTACTCATTTAATTTAAGAAGGAAGTTGTTTTTTTGCTACTAAAGAAGCCCTTCTTCTAAAGGAGGGACTTTAATGTTTAATAGTTGAAGAATAAGGAATGTTTTTTAAGAATGAAGACGCGATTATTCGCGTCTAAATTGGCTTATAAAATATTGACTTCGGGGTGAATCTTTATCCCAAATTTTTCTTCTACAGAAGATTGTATTTCTTCAGCCAGCATTTTGATTTCATTTCCTTGGGCATTTCCTCTGTTCACTAATACCAGGGCTTGTTTTTCGTGAACTCCGGCATTTCCTAAATTTTTACCTTTCCACCCACTTTTTTCAATCAACCAGCCAGCGGGAATTTTTACTGTTTCATTTGATTGAGGATAAAATGGAATGTTTGGATAGTTTTTTTGCAGAATTTTTAACTCATGGATGCTGATGTAAGGGTTCTTGAAAAAACTTCCCGCATTACCTATTTGATTTGGATCCGGTAATTTACTTTGCCGAATTTTAATTACTGCCTCACTTACCACTTTTGGTGAAAGGGTGTCTATTTTCATTTCATTCAGGGTTTCCTTGATAGCTCCATAGGAAATTTTGAAATCGGGCTTTTTATTCAATTTGAAAGTTACATTTAAAATGATGAATTGGCCTCTCAATTCATTTTTAAAAATACTGTGCCGATATCCAAATTGACATTCCTGATTTTGGAAAACCTGAATTTGCTGTTCTTTTATGTTAAAAGCTTCCAGGTGTTCAATGCTTTCTTTTACCTCCACTCCGTATGCCCCAATGTTTTGTAAGGGTGCCGCCCCTACTGTTCCAGGAATAAGAGATAGGTTTTCCAATCCTGAATATCCGGATGAAATAGTATGTAGTACGAAATTATGCCAATTTTCTCCAGCACCCACCTTAATCCAGGCGTGATTTTCGTCTTCCTTGATCACTTCTTTCCCTTTCAATTCTAGTTTAATCACCAATCCCTCAAAGGGCTTGGTAAAGAGTACATTGCTGCCTCCACCCAGGATTAATTTGGGAAGATCTATAAAAAGAGGGTTATTTAGGGCATCTTTTAACTCTTGGATTGATGTAACTGAGCAGAAGAATTTAGCTTTTACATCAATACCAAAGGTATTAAACGGTTTGAGTGAGGTATTTCTAAGAATTTCCATTAATTAACAAAAAATAGACTGTAGCAAAAGTTGTTCCAACAATTACTGTTCAAGCAAAGTTCTTGGAGTTCTGGAAAACGAAGCACAAAGCAGATTATTTCTTAAACCAAAAACAACCAAAAGGCTGATTTATTTGTCTTTTGGTTGTTTTTGGTAGGGGAAGATGAAATTAAGATCAATAAACTTTAAAAAATGATTTAAATGAGAATTTAAGTTTGTCTCTATGCATACGCTTTTTTGGTGGAAGCAGAATCTTTTTCTAATTCCTGATCGTCATTTCCAAAAATATTGACCTTTTGAGAGAAATATCGAAGGAATCCAAAAGCAATAATAAATGCCCCTCCATAAATACCTGCTTCTTTCCATTCTTTAAAAATAAGGCTTCCTAATAAAAAGAGGATGGAGTAAGCCAATACAACGGCGCTAATCCAGCAGATTAGTAAATTAAAGATATTTCTTTTACTTTCTTTTCTTTCAGCATTAGATTGAAAGGGTCTCCAATTTCCATTAGGCCGAATTTGTATAAAGAATTTTTTTAGTTTTTCTTTTTCTGTAGGGCGAGCAATAAAGGTAGCCAAAATCCAGGCTATAGTTGTAAACCCAACAGTAAAAAAGAAACTGTTTGGAAAGATCCAATCGAAAACATAACGTGCTAAAAAATAGGCCAAAAACGGGACAATTGTAGCTGTAATTTCACTCCATGCATTAATCCTCCACCAATACCATCTTAAAATAAGTACTAATCCTAATCCAGCACCACATTCCATAATAAACATCCAAACTTGAGAAATATTTGTGATCTGGGTAGTGGCGTAAAGAGCGACTAACATGAGCATTAAAGTCCCCAATCGGGACGCCAGAATATATTTTTTTTCTGTTGCCCTAGGCTGAATAAAGCGCTTATAAACATCATTGACCAGATAACTTGTTCCCCAATTCAATTGGGTGGATATTGTACTCATATAAGCTCCAAAGAAGGCTACTAATAATAATCCCTTTAAGCCTGCCGGAAGAAAATCTTTCATGGCCATTACATAACCTAGTTTTTTATCATCATCAGACAGATCAGGATATAGTACCAAGGCTGCTAAAGCTACTAGGATCCATGGCCATGGTCGTATGCAATAATGTGCAATTTGAAAAAGCAATGTAGCATTTACTGCACTTTTTTCATCTTTGGCACTCATCATTCGCTGTGCTACATAACCTCCTCCCCCGGGTTCGGCTCCTGGGTACCAACTAGCCCACCATTGAATAGTGATAAAAGCAAGAAAACTCCCTACACTGAGGGCTAGTGTTCCAACAGGAACAGATTCAGATGAACCAATTCGTGGGAAAAAGCTAAAGGCCTCTGCAGGTAACTTAGCCTTTAAGCCGTCAATTCCTCCAATTTGAGGTGAATTGATCACTAAAACCGCTAAAATAATGCAACCGGTAATCGCAATTACAAATTGGATTACATCGGTAAAAGCCACACCTAGTAATCCTGACATACTAGAGTACAACACCACCAAAAACATGGCTACAGCAATGTAGTAAATCGTTTGATCTTCTGGAATGTTAAAAAATACCTCAAGTAAAGAGCCAAGCGCTACATTTACCCATCCAATAATTAAAGCGTTAATAAAAAGTCCCAAGTAGATAGCTCGAAACCCTCTTAAAAAGGTTGCGGCTTTACCGGAGTATCTTTTTTCAATAAATTCAATATCGGTTAATACATTGGCTTTTCGCCAGTATTTGGCAAAAAAGAAAGTAGTCAACATGCCTCCGGCTAGCATATTCCACCAAAGCCAGTTACCTGCT
>NZ_SMMB01000433.1 GCF_009711365.1 Xanthovirga aplysinae
TTGGTATGATGAGAGAGGACTTTCTGATATATCCTTCGCTTGGCTTATGGACCGGGCCTCAAATTGCGGTCTTAAGCTGAAAAAGGGCTGGAAGAAATATTTAAAACAAGACCCACTTGTTAATTTACATGACGAAAGAAAAAGAAATATATTATGGCGAGTTTGGTCTCCAGTAAAAAGAAAAATCCTGACAGGAGCTAAATTACACCAAAGTGTAATAGACAGAATGGAAACCTTACCTAATTATTGTCTTGATCTTCCAAACAAGTACACTATTGTGACCAACGAAAGTTATGATTACTCTGGCTCTAGCAGAGTGATTCCTCCTAAATTGGCAGCATAGGTCAAATTGATGATGTCATTTTCACCTTTGGAATAATAGTTTCTGTGAAACCTCCCTGATCATTCGAATTTTACTAAGGGATAAGGAGGAAGTTATATTCCCGGTTAGTGTACATAATTTTCTTATCGGGCTTTCCATTGGAAGTAGTGACCTCTGCAACTGTTTTTTGGTCTGGAAGACCTATTGAGATAGAAAGTTCACTTTCCTTGATAATCAACTTTTAATAAGATAATTAGTGATTTAATTTTTTCTGGTTATAGCTTTCTCTATGGAAAGGAGAAGGAAGAAGCTGAAAACATATTTCGTAATAGTATCAACTGCCTCCTTCTAGAGTAGGATTATTTGGGTCTAATCCCAGTAAGAGTATACGTTTAATAGTACACATCTGCTCCTTTCTATGCTTATAAAATCTTCAATTCTAAGCCCTTATGCCCCCGGATTCGCATACTGATTTTTGGCCCCTACATTACCTTGGTCAAGGCCTGCAATCATCATCGGGAAATAAACCACAAAAACCCATATTTTTTACAAACCTAATTGCGTCGTTGTTAGGTGCAAGCCCAAGGACGTTAGCAAATGCTCCGGAGAGATGGGTGCTGCGAGTAAACGAGTAGCAACAGGCACCGTATCAATGGCTGATCCAGCTAAAAACGTAGCCCAAACCGCCTGATCTAGACTAGCAACATGAAGGGTTCTTTCCGGATCATCTGGGTCATGGAGAGGAAAACCTAAAGACATTAAGAGTGTATCTATAACGTATATTGCTGATTTAAAAGCAGGCGTATCACTCATAGCGGGTTTTGCAAATGCTTGGAGCTCTCCACCTAAAAAAGTTAGACTGTCACTAATGAGTCCCATAACCATGGCAGCCGTTTTTGTATCAGCTTGATTAAGGGTTTTTAGGTGCTTTGTCTCCGTCTCGACTGAAACGGATGGGACATGAAGGCCCATTTCAGGATAATTAATATCTGCTAAATATTCCTGATCAGAAGAAACCATTGGTTTCCCAGTAAATAATTCATAGGTTATAGTACTATAGTACAGAAAAAGAATGAGTAGTTTTTTTTCAATTCAAGAGGTAAACCGGCATGCTCGAGTCAAAAAGCCGATGGAAAATGATTTTCAATTGGCCTCAGCAATAGCCAAAGTGGACCTGTAACAAAAAGTGGATAATTAGCTAAGTCAGGGTACTATTTGAAGATTTAATAATAGTCGTTTCGATTCAGCCGGGGTTCTGTAGGCTAAAGGTGG
>NZ_SMMB01000070.1 GCF_009711365.1 Xanthovirga aplysinae
AACCCTTATTTGGCGGTGGACACCAGTACTGATGCTAACAAATTAAGAATAGGGGCAAGGGGGCAGGATATTCTTTATGTTTCTGCAAGTGGTGACTTGGGTAAATTAGGGATTAATGTAGAAACTCCTCAGGAAGCACTGGATATAAATGGTAATGTTAAGGTTAGCGGACAGGGGAGGTTTGGAAGACTTGTAATTCGGGATGTAAATATAGGGGATGATTCAGGTCAAGTCATAGATTTTAAATATGATGGTAAGCTCCACTTTAGTCA